>JAUUZX010000469.1 GCA_030592025.1 bacterium
AAGGCTGGTACGGGATCCGCCTCGGTGACCGCCAGATCCGTCTTTGGGGCCGTCCTCTCGCGGCGGGTCGTCGCGCGGCTCTATTCAAGGATCTCATGCTGAACCGTATCAGGCTCGACTCCCTGGCCCTCGAGGCCATTCACCGCGAGACGACCTTGGCGCGGATTCGGCGCTTTGGAGTCGACTATGTCTACGGCTACGCGTCGATGATCGGGATGCTCGCCGAGGGCATGGACGCGCGGATTGTCGCTGACGCCATGCCGGACTTGAAAGCCGTCATCTCCACTTCTGAAACCATGGTGGAGGACCAGCGACAGCACCTCGAATCGGTGTTCGGCTGTCCGGTTGTGGATGAGTACGGGTGTAGCGAGACCGACATCATCTCGTTTCGTTGTCCGGAAGGGGGGCGGCATGTGGTCGCCTCGAATATCCTGTTGGAGATCAAGCGCCTGGGGGGTGAGCCTGAGGGTTACGGGCAAGTGCTCGTGACGGACCTCAATAACCGGCACATGCCGGTCATTCGCTACAACCTGGGCGACCTGATGCCGTTGGCGGCACCGAGTTGCGGTTGTGGGCGGGGCTGGCCCTGCCATGGGCCAGTGCTGGGGCGCACCCAGGGGCAGTACATCAAGGTACCGGGACGAGGCCGTATCCACAGCCAGTACGTCGTCTACATGATCGAGAACCTTGTGACGCACGGTTTGCCCCTCGAGAGGTTCCAGATCGTGCAGGAGTCCGAACAGGAACTCCGTCTCCTCGTGGTGCCCACTTCGGGGGCGAGCCTGGACACGGATGCCATGAGGAAGACGTTGGTGCGTGAGGGAAGGCCTGTTCTGGGCGAAGGGGTGGAATGGTCCGTGGAATTGACGACGACAGCCAACCTGGAAGCGGGCCGCCGCAACAAATTCCAGCACTTTCGTTCGGAGCTGCCATCGTGAACTTGTTCAGGCGACTCCTCACCCTTGGCCATCGCTGGGTGCACCGTGCGCTCGAGGCATCACCTCAAGGTGGCGCCTTGGCGGAAGACAACATCGTATGGATCGCCTGGGAGGTGCAAAGAAGGACCACGGAGCTTGCTTCGTGCCTCGGTGTGCCCCTCGAACGCTACCTCTACCGGGGGCCCGGCGCTCTGCGCTACCCGGTGCTCGCTGGCCATACCTGGGAGTGCCTTGTCCGCCGCAGGCCCGATATCCTGATCGTCCAGAACCCGAGCCTGATCCTTACGGTGGTGGCATGCTTCGCCCGCATGTTCCTGGGTGTCCGTCTCGTGGTCGATCGCCACACGAATTTCATGTTGAACCAACCGCCGAGTTGGCGGAAACGTTTCTTCACGACCATCAGTGAATTTACCCTTCGCAGGGCAGATTTGACCATCGTGACGAACAGCGCCCTGGTCGAGGTCGTCGAGGCAGCCGGTGGACATGGCTTCATGTTGCCGGACCGGATTCCGGATCTGCAAACCACCAAGGAATTCGCGGCCGGGGCGAACGCGGTCGTGCTGTTCATCTGCACCTATGCCAAGGACGAGCCGTGGCAGGAGGTCCTGAAGGTCGCCCATGACCTTGGTGCGGATGTGCAGGTATTTGTGACGGGCAACAGCAAGCGCGCGTCCTGGACTCCCGAGCTGGAGGCCCTGCGCGACGGCACCCCCAATCTCACGTTGACGGGATTCCTGGACGAAGCGGATTATATGGCCCTGCTTCACCGGGCCGATGTGATCATGGACCTGACGACCTTCGACCACTGCCTGGTGTGCGGAGCCTACGAAGGCGTAGCTGCCGGCAAGGCGTTGGTCCTGTCGGACAAGGAGGCGAACCGGGAGCTGTTTGGGGACGTGCCGGTGTACGTCGATGCGGACGCCCAGTCGATCCAGTCCGGCCTGCGTCTTGCTCTTGCCGAGGCGACGGAGCGGGCGGAGCGTGTCGTCGCGTTCCGCGGCAAGTATGTGCAGTGGTGGGAAACACGACTCACCGATCTCGTGACGCGCGTGTACGGATCTTGACGGAAGCGGTGGCGTGGAATCCTTCGTAGAAAACGTCAAGCAGATGGCCGCCGATCTCCGGAATCAGGCCGTCCCCTACATGCGCCAGGTGCTTCGTTTCCTGGCTCTGCCCTACTGCTATTTCTTCCAGATCGACTGGTCGAGTTGCACGCGCTCGCGGCTTCAGGTGGCCGGCGACCTCCTCTACATCTTCTTTCGGCACGGTTACTACCCGGACAACTACGGCCCGTGTTGCCTCTATGAACAGGACCGATCCATGTGGCGATTCTATTTCGGGTCGGGGTACAACCCCTTCCAGAAGGCCCGCCTCGCGCGTCGGGTCCAGCCATCGCGCTTCCACGTGCTCTTCGAGGACAAGGAGGTTTCGCACCAGATCTGTTCCGGTCTGGGTTTGCCCACGCCGCGCCAGCTTGGCGTCCTGGCGCCCGACGATCGCCTGGAAGACCTCCTGGGAGACTTGGACCCGGGGGACGTACCGGACCGGTTGATTCTCAAACCCGTGTCCGGGGCCGGTGGGTCGGCGATCTTCCTGGCGGACCGGGAGGATGGCATCTGGCGTTTGGCCTCGGCCAAGGGGCAAGGGGTGGAGAGTCTCCCGCGGCGCAAGGAACGGTATGTGGTCCAGGTGTATCTGGAGCAGCATCCGGACCTCGCGGCCCTCTATCCGGCATCAGTGAACACCATGCGCG
>JAUUZX010000483.1 GCA_030592025.1 bacterium
GGCCTTGGCCCAGTGCTCGATCTTCGGTGACATCGAGGCCACGGCATCTACCGACCCTGCCCTGCCCGCCTGGACCTACACCTTGACCGTGACCTGGGATACCGAAACCGTGTTCGCCCTCAGCCACGTCAACCTCCTGATCGATCCGGTGGGCGGCACCTGCGACTGCGCGGACGTGACCTACGCCCTGACCCTGATCAACCCCGCCGGTTCGTCCGACGGCGTGGGGGGCTGCACCGTGGAATACGACGTGTTCCTCGAATGCGAAGGTGATCCGAGCATCCCGGATGTGGATGGTATCCTGCTCAAGTTCGAGCCCATCGAGGGCGATTGCGAACCGGCCAACACGGGCATCGGCACCTTCGTTTTCTACTCCGACATGGATCCGGTGCCGGTGGACGAGGACATCCTCAGCCTCGTGGACAAGTACGCGGGTCTGTTCTGTTTCGGGAACCTCACCGGTGAGTTCCCGGGCCTGGCCTGCGACCCGGTGCCCAACCCGACGTCGAGTTGGGGATCGGTGAAGGGGTTGTACCGCTAGGTTCAGCCTCAATGACCGATGTCGGCGCCGCTCCCTGTCGGGGGCGGCGTCGTCCTTGATCACGGCCCCATTCCTGTCTTTGTCGCCCGCCCTCCCGGGACCTATCTTCGGCCCATGACCACCGCCCGCCGCAACGCCAACCTCATGCTCCTGCTGGCCGCCGCCATCTGGGGCTTTGCCTTCGTGGCCCAACGGGTCGGCATGCGCCACCTGGAGCCCCTGTACTTCAACGGCATCCGCTTCGCCCTGGGCGCGGTGGTGCTGCTGCCCTTCGTGGTGTCCGGTCGGCGCCGCGGGTCCCGGGTCGCCGGGGCCGTGCGCAACCCCTGGCTGCCGGGGCTCATGGCCGGTTTGCTGATCTTCGGGGGTTCCACGCTCCAGCAGTACGGCCTCGTCTACACGACGGCCGGCAAGGCCGGTTTCATCACGGGCCTGTACGTGGTCTTCGTTCCGCTCATGGGCCTGCTGTGGGGGCAGCGCACGGGGCGTGGGGCCTGGTGGGGTGTTTTCCTGGCGGCGGTGGGGCTCTACCTGCTCAGCGCCCGGGGGTTGGTGGGGATACGGCTCGGTGACGGGCTCGTGCTCCTGAGCGCCTTCTTCTGGGCCGGGCATGTGCAATGGGTCGGGCGAGCGGTGGGAGGCGTGGCGCCCCTCGAGTTGGCCGTCGTCCAGTTCACGGTATGCTCGCTGCTGAGCCTGGCCGGTGCCCTCGTCTTCGAGGTCTTCGATCCGGCGGCGGTCATGAGCGCCGCGGTGCCGATACTCTACGCGGGGATCCTGTCCGTGGGTGGGGCCTACACGCTGCAGGTCATCGCCCAGCGCCATGCCCGACCGGCGCCCACGGCGGTCATCCTCAGCCTCGAGGCGGTCTTCGCCGTCCTCGGCGGTTGGATCGTGCTGGACGAGACGCTGCCTCTGCGGGGGATGCTGGGCTGCGCGCTCATGCTGGCCGGCGTGCTGGTGGCCCACCGGGGTCCGGCACAGGAAGGGCCACGGACGGATCCTGGCCAGGGGTGAACCGGCCCCGACCGGCGGCACATTCGCCGCCCCCGGGAAGCTTTGCCCCGGATCGCCGTACGCGCCCGTGGCGGCCGTTCACGGGGGTTCCCGGCCGCGCCGCGGCGGGTACGCAAACTGCTTACGGATCGGCAACACCACGACCGACGACCTGACTCATGGAGGACTTCAAGATGGACACGACGGTCGCCCGCGAATCCCGCCTCGAAACCCTGCAGCGCGCCCTCGAAGAGGATCTGCGCGCCCTGGCCGACGCCCGCACCATCGCCGAGGCCGACGCCGCCCGGCACCGCGTGCGCGCGCGCCTCGAGGCCCGGGCCTACCGCAGCTGCCCGGCCGCCCGGCTCGACGACTGACCTCCGGTGCGGGGGGCGCCCGGCGCTTCCCGTGCAACCCTCCTTCTCGATCCTGCGTAGAGCGTTCCGTCACCCATTCCATCCCGCCCAGGAGGACGCCATGCGGACCCGTGTTCTGTGTTCCTTGACCCTCGTGTTCCTCGTGGCCGCGGCCCTCGCCACCGGCGACGCCCTGGCCGGCGAGTACGAGAAGACCTTCTCCTTCGATGTCGACGAACTGGTGGTCGCCAACCTCATCGGCACGGTTGACGTGATCGCCGCCACCGGCAACGCCTTCGAGGTGGTCGTCTCCGTGCGCGGTGACGACGCCGAGGAGGGCCTGCTGGAGTTCGACGTCGACGATCGCGGCGACGCGCAGCTCTCCATCGTCTTTCCCGTCGACGAAGAGCGCAACTACGTCTACCCGCACCTGGGCCACAACAACAAGACCACCTTCCGTCTGGGGGACGGGCAGGATGGCGGTTCCTGGCTGAAGAGGATCTTCACGGGGGGAGGTTCACGCATCACCGTCCGGGGCAACGGTCGGGGCCTCGAGATCTGGGCCGACGTGACGATCGCCGTGCCCCGCGGCGCCGAATTGAAGGTGCTCCAGGGCCTGGGTGAGGTGACGGCGACGAACGTGAAGGCCAAACTGGACCTGAACACCCGCGCCGGCCCCATCAACGCCCGGGGCGTCGAGGGCGATCTGGTGGCCGAC
>JAUUZX010000245.1 GCA_030592025.1 bacterium
ATCACGAAGAGGCCGATGAAGGCGATGTACGTGTAGCGGTCGGCCATGCCGTGGGCGCCTTGCTGGAGCAGGCCCGAGACCGGCGCCAGGGAAACCAGGAACCACAACCAGCCCACGGCCAGCCAGGGGCGGCGGCGTGGGCTGCGCAGGCAAAAAGCCGTGATGGCGAGCACCACCACCGCGGCCACGAGCCCCTGCCACAGCGGCGCCCCGAGGCGGAACGGCACCTGGGCGTGGAGCCCCACCGGCCAGACGAACTGGACCAGATAGAGCGCGTGGGCGATGGCGGCGTTCACCAGTCGCGGCAGGACCGGCAGCTGGTCCAGGGAGGCGACGATGCCACCGCTACGCCCCACCAGGAGAGTGACCAACCCGGCGGCGAAAGCCACCCCCAGCAGCGGCGCCTTCTCCAGCACGAGAGGGCCGAAGCGGGCGCGGTCCCAGCGGCCGTCGGGGCCCGTCGCGCGGCCCAGTGGCCAGACGTCGAGCAGGAGCAGGATCACCGGCAGGGTGACGAGCATGGGCTTGGCCATGAGTCCCAGCATGAGGCCCAGGACGACGACCAGATAGCGCCCCACGGTGCGGCGCTCCACGAAACGGTGATGGGCGAGGATCGTCAGCAGGAAGAAGACGGTGCTGAGGGTGTCCTTGCGCTCGGTCACCCAGGCGACGGATTCCACGTGGCTCGGATGCCAGGCGAAGAGGGCCGCCACGAGGGCCGATCGCCAGAAGGCGCCGGTCATGCCGCGCAGCGCGAGGAAGAGCAGCACCACGTTCAGGACGTGCAGCGCCAGATTCACCAGGTGGTGCCAGCCCGGGTGCATCCCGAAGACCTCGATGTCGACGAGGTGGGAGAGCCAGGTCAAGGGCAGCCACAGCGCAGCGTGGTTCGTCGTGAAGGCCCAGACGACGGCGTCGCCGGTCAGGCCGTCGGCGAGGGCGGGGTTGTCGGTGATGAACTTGTCGTCGTCGTATTGGAGGAATTCAAAATTCCAGACCTGGGCGAAGAGGGCGATGGTGAGCAGGGCGAGGACGGCCATGACGAGCAGGTCACGTTGGCGGGTCGCGGTCGGCATGGGTTGTCGGCCTCTCCTGGCGATGGTCGTCGTGACGCGCGGAGCTTCGTGAGCGTCGAGCATAGCGCCCCCGCGGCGCCCTGTCAGGTCCTGCCGCGCCGGTGCGGCGCGAGGCCCTGGATTGTGGAGTGATATCGTCCATTAAGACGCTTTGTCACAATAAGTTGGAACCGTTGGGCCGTCGTCGTCGTCTAGAGGATATTCCATCCCCGGCGCAGGACCCAGACGGAGGCTACGATGAGGAATCGCAACCAGGACCCACACGCCCGAATCGTCGTCTTCACGATCTGTCTGCTGGTGCTCCCGGCCAACGACGCCCACGCCCAATGGCAGGCCACCTACCAGCCCACCCTTGAAATCTCCCGCGTCCAGGGCGAGATCACCATCGATGGCATCATCGATGACGAGGGTTGGCAGACGGCCGCCGTCGCGACCCATTTCGCCGAGCACCAACCCGGCGACCAGGTGCAGCCGCCGTTCCGGACCGTGGTGTACGTGACCTACGACGACACCAACTTCTACGTGGCCTACGACTGCTTCGACGACAACCCCGGGCAGATCCGCGCCTCGTTCTGCCGTCGCGACCAGGTCGGCCAGGACGACAACGTGATCATCGCCATCGATACCTTCGGCGACGCGACCCGCGGCTACGAGATCGGCGTCAATCCCTACGGGATCCAGGCAGACTACCTGTACTCCTCGGGCGGCGGCGAGGACGTGGGCTACGATCTCATCTTCACGACCGGCGCCCGCATCACCGACACGGGATGGCAGGCCGAGTTCGCCATCCCCTTCAGCAGCCTGCGCTTTCCGGCCACCCCCGAACAGACGTGGAAAGTCGACTTCTGGCGGAACCACCCCCGCGACGTGAGGACCCAGGCATCCTGGGCCGCCTATGACCGCAGCGAGTCCTGCTGGCCGTGCCAGTGGGGAACGGTGACCGGCATCCGGGACGTGGACCCGGCCGGCGGCCTCGACCTCATCCCTGCCTTCACGGCCAACCAATCGGGCGCGCGCACGGACGACGGCGACTTCGACAACGGCAAAATCAAGGGCGAGCTTTCCCTCACCGCCAAGTACGCCATCACGTCCGACCTCTCGGCCGAGGCCACGTTGAACCCGGACTTCAGCCAGGTCGAATCCGACGCCGTGCAGATCGACGTGAACTCGAACTTCGCCCTCTTCTACCCGGAGAAGCGCCCATTCTTCCAGGAGGGCTCCGACCTCTTCGACACCTGGATCGAGACGGTGTACACCCGCTCCATCAACGACCCCTCCGTGGCCGGGAAAGTGCTGGGCCGGTCGGGAGGAACGCAGTACGGAGTGCTGGCCGCCTACGACCAGCACTCGCCCATCATCCTGCCCTTCGAGGAGGGCAGCCTGATCGTCAGCAACGGCAAGAGCGTGAACGTCATCGGGCGGGCCCGCTATGACCTGGGCGATGCTTCCCACGTGGGCCTGGTGGCCACCGACCGTCGTTACGACGGGGGCGGCAATGGATCCCTCGTCAGCCTGGACAGCCGCCTGCGCCTGTCCCGGGACTACAGCGTCGAGATGCAGTACGCCCACAGCTTCACGACCGAGCCCGACGACTCGACCCTCACCGCCGCCGTCAATGGCATGACCTTCGACGACGGGCGCCTCACCGCCGCTTTCGACGGCGAGGAGTTCACCGGCCACGGCCTCCACGCGGCCGTCAACCGCGACGGGCGCACCTGGGACGCCTCCCTCAGCTACAGGGACCGCAGCCCCACCTTCCGGGCCGAGAACGGATTCGAGGGACGCAACAACTACCGCAACGGCGTCGCCGCCACCAACTGGATCTTCCACTTCGACCAGCACGCGGTCCTGGACTACCTCTCGCCCGGCGGCTCGGTCGAGCGCTCCTGGAACTACGACGGCGTCCGCAAGGACGAGACGGCGCGGGCCTGGTTCACGGGCCGCTTCCTCGTCGCCCAGGCCAGTTTCCACGCCCAGTACACCGCCGACGCCGAGCGTTTCCGGGGCACGGACTACCGCGGCCTGGACCTGTGGCACATGTGCGCCAACGCCAGGCCGTCGGATCTGATCATCATCGGGGGGTACATCAACCACGGCCGCCGAATTTTTTATCGCGGCGAAGTCATCGGGCGCCAGACCGATTACGGCGTTTGGTTCGACCTGAAACCCATCGACCGGCTCCTGCTGGAGACCAACATCGGGTGGTCCAGGAGCAAGCACGTCGAAACCGACGAGACCTACTTCGACGACTACGTCATGCGCTCCAAGCTCAGCCTGCAGATCACCCGCGAGTTGAGCGTCCGGGTCATCGTCCAGTACGACGGGTTCCGGGACAGCTGGGAAGGCGACCCCCTGCTGCAGTACCAGATCAACCCCTTCTCGATCTTCTACGTGGGGTCGACCCGGGACTACGGCAAGGTGGCGCCGGCGAGCGGCGACCAGGACGAGTGGCGCCTGGCCCACCGCCAGTACTTCCTGAAGTTGCAGTACCTGTTCGGGGTCTGACCCCCGCACGGATCAGGTCATCACGGGAGAAGGGTGACGGCCTCCTGCAACTCCACGGTGCCCAGGTCGCGCCAGGAACCCGCCTCGACCATGACGCCGGTGATGAGCGAATCGACGTAGGTGCCGGCGGTTGCCGAGATCGTCACGTCGTACGCGCCGGTCGGCAGCATGGGGAACGCGAACGCGCCGGTGAGGGTGTCGGCCCAGGCCAGGGCCGAGTCCGTACCCATGACGGCCCACACCTGGGCGCGGGCGTCGACGGGCAGCACGGTCCCCCCCAAGCCACCGGACACGGCGTTGACGATGACGCGGATCACGGGCTTCATCTTCCAGCGATCGTTGCCCGTGACGTGGATGGAGCGGTGGGCGTCGAAGTCGAGGGTTGCCTCGTGGATGGTGCCCGGGGCGAGGGTGAACGGGTGGTTCAGCTTGAGGCCGCTCGTGTCGCCGCTCGGCACCTCGAGATCGTGGCGCACGCCGTCGGCGATGACGTGGCACCCCTCACCCAGGAGCAACCGGATCTGCGTGTAGTCGCCGGCCGGCATCAGGGAGTCGGCCAGGACGATGCCGTGGCCGTCGGTCAGGGTCAGCAGGTCCACGGTGAAGGTGTCGTCGCTGATGGTGTGCCAGCCGCCGAGGGAGTCCTCGTCGGAGCGGTGGACGGTCACGCCGACCACGACGATGTTCACCTCGTCGAACTCGCCGGGCGCGTCGATGAGGTTCAGCTTCAGCCGTCCCTCACCGATGGCGGAGGGGTCGGGGGATGTGCTGTCGGAGCACCCAATCATGGCGGCGAT
>JAUUZX010000433.1 GCA_030592025.1 bacterium
AAGCAATGATTACGGCTGGCCCACCCCCGCGGGCCTTGGTGTGCAAGGGGCGACGCCCAGAGGGAGCGGCCACCCGTCAACCTGATCTATCGTCCGGTGGCGCATCCCATGAAGAAAAAACGAAATGAAGGTCGAATTCAGGCGCTGCCCCACTTGATCTCCCCCTCCAGGAGGGTGCAGAACGCCTGGAGATCGTCACCCCGTGCCGCGGCGAGGTGGTCCAGCGGTGTGGGGTCGGCGTTGACGATGACCAGATGGCCCCCGGCCCGCAGGGTGAGCAGGGGCAAGGAGGCCGCCGGCTGCACGACGAGGCTCGAGCCGAGGACGAGCATGAGGTCGGCCTCGGACGCCCATGCCCCGGCGGTCTCGAGGGCGCCCGGAGGCAGCATCTCGCCGAAGAAGGTGATGTCGGGCTTGAGCACATCGCCGCAGTTGCCGCAGCGAGGCAGACCACCGTCCCGCACCAGGGGCGCCACGTCGGTGAACGACCGCTGCGCCCCGCAGCCGGGGCAGGTGTGCCGGGCCGGTGAGCCGTGGAGCTCCACCAGGTTCTCCGTGCCCGCCCGCTGGTGGAGCATGTCGATGTTCTGGGTGACGACCCCCCGCACCCGACCCGACGCTTCGAGCCGTGCGCAGAGCCGGTGCACCGGTCCGGGATCGTGGTCGGCCAGGCCGTAGATGAAGTCCCGGGCGTGGGTGTAGTAGTAGGTCGGGTCGGCCTGGAAGGCCGCGAGGCCGAAGATGCGGTCGGCGTCCAGGCGCTGGTACAGGCCGTCGGGGCCCCTGAAGTCGGGGATGCCGCAGAGGGTCGAGATCCCGGCGCCGGTGAAAACGACGGCGCGTCGGGCGTCCTGCAGGAGATCGACGATGGTGGTCACGGGGCGGCTCCTCCGATGGGGTCGGTGGCCATCATACACATCCCGGGTCATGAGGATTTCATCAATTTCCGCCTTATACGCCAGCGCCTCGGGTCGATAGTGATACTGGCAGCAACATCGCCGACCCGACGGTCGGCTGGATATCCCGGACCGGTCCGTTCCGACGGACCGGTGAGGTGGTGCATGAACACGGCGACCGACACCCCGAATCTTCCCGAACCGCCGGACACCGCCGCGGCCGAGGACGCGCCCGAATTCCGTGTGCGCATCTCCTCCGATCAGGTGCAGGTCGTCCTCGACTGTCCCGACCCCCTGGCCGATCTGGAGCGCACCCTCGACAGGGTCATGGCCGCCTTCAAGGAACTCCACCTGCCCGAGTTCCCCGACCGCGAGATGCTGCAGGAATTCATCACGTCGTCGGCCCAACCCGGCGAGCACTTCGTGCGCCACCCGCTCATCATGGGCCTGGCGCCGGTGCCCTCGCGCAATGGCGAACTCGTCTGGGCCCGGGAGTTCTTCACCCAGGGCTGGGCCGTGGACGAGAAGAGCGGGCGCATGGATTTCTGGGAACCCCTGGAACGCCGTGGGGTCAACGGCGGCGAGGAAGTGGGCCGTGTGTTGCCGCCGCGACCGGGCACGTCGGGGCTGAGCGTCCAGGGCAAAGAGATCGCGGTGGCCACGCCACGTCCCTTCAAGCTGCGGGTGGGCAAGCAGGTCAGCGAGACGGAAACCGAAGACGGCACACGCATCTTCACCGCCGACTGCGACGGCCGCCTGCGCTACGCCAACGACACCGTGACCGTCGACGAGATCTACGTCATCCAGGGCGACGTGAGCCTCGAAACCGGGAACATCCACCACAAGGGCGCCGTCACCGTCCAGGGCGATGTGAAGGCCGGCGCCCTGATCGAGACCGACGGCGACGTGGCCGTGAAGGGCCTCGTCGAAGCCGCCACCATCCGCTGCGGCGGCGACCTGATCGTGGTCGGCGGCGTGGTCGGCGACAACGAGGGCACGGTGGAGGCCGGCGGCGACGTCCAGGCCCTGTACATTTCCGAAATGAAGGTGACCGCCGGCGGCGACGTCGTGGCCAAGAACGAGATCGCCCATGCCGACATCACGTGCATGGGCAAGGTCCTGGTCTCCAAGGGGCGCATCGCGGGGGGCACCACCGCGGCCCGCAAGGGCATCCGCGTGGCCGAGGCCGGTGCCAGCGGCAGCACCACCACCCTGCTCATTGCCGGTCAGGACCCCACCCTGGAGCCGGCCCTCGACGCGTACCGTCCCCGTCTGCACAAGATGGACGAGGCCAGTTCCCACCTCGGCGAGGCCCTCCGGCGCTACCACCATCTGCCGGGCAGCCTCACCCCCGAGCTCGCCCGGGCCCGGGACGATCTCCAGGCCAAGCTCGATCAGATCACCCGGGCCATGGAAAAAATGAGCGAAGAAATGGCGCGCCTGCGTGCAGAGGCCGCGGAGCATTGCCATGAGGAAATCGTCGTCTACGAGAAGATATGGTCGGGCACGACCGTGCAGTTGGGCAACGACAGCCTCTACGTGCGTGCGTCGGTGCAGAAACCCCGTCTGGTCCAACGCAAGAAGTACCAGGTGAAGCTCACCCCCATGGGCGACGGCAACCAGCCCGACGACTAGCGTCGGTCAGGGCCGCAGCGCACCCCGATAGCCCAGCTCCTCGATGATTGCCACCACCGCCTTCGGGTCGAGGCCCTGTCCCTCGACGACGGCGCGCTCCCCCGCCAGGGAGACCTCGCAGTTCGTGACCCCCGGCAGCGCCGCCAGCGCCCGTTGCACCGACCCCACGCAATGGCTGCAGTTCATGCCCGTGATTGCGAACTCGAGGCGTTCCGTTGTGGTGTCCGTGGCCGCGTCGCAGGCGCCGTCGCAGCACGCGTCACGTCGCCGCGACAGCCACCAGCTGCGGACCATCACCAAGACGAGGATCGCCGCCCCCAGGTGTTCGAACCAGGCCAGTTCGTTGTGGTGGTGCCCACCGC
>JAUUZX010000080.1 GCA_030592025.1 bacterium
CGTCACGAACTGGGCGTAGAACTTCACGGCCTTGGACACGATGTGGTCCACGCCGATCGCGATCACGGTGCCCTTGGTGTCGGACTCGTCCAGATCCGTGGCGTCGTCGTCCTCGGCATCCGTGTTGTAGTTGGCCATGTAGAAGCTACCCTTGACGTGCCACTTCGGGGCTGCGCGGAACAGGGCTTCCACGCCGAACGTCGTCTGGGAGTAACCTTCCCATGCAGGGTCGGTGCCGGTCATGTCCCAGCCGCCCTCGTCGTCGGAGATGGTCTGGAACAGGGCAGCCACGGCAAACTTGTCGGCGTTGTACTTGGCGCCGAGACGGAAGGCCATGGCAGCATCGGCCCAGAAGACATCATCGCCGACGGTCACGGAGCTACCATGGGCCTCGGACAGACCCTCGACGGCAGCGCCGAAGAAGAAAGCGTCCTTGGCGTAGTAGGCAGCCAGGCTGTACATCGTCTCTGCGTCGTCGTACATGTCGGCCTGATCCAGCTGGTACGCACCGACGACGCTGAAGCCGTCGTAGTTCGGCGAGGCGTACAGCACGACGTCCTCAACACGACGGTCCCAGCCGAAGGTGGCGTGACGGAAGTCGCCCAGCTCGTCGTAGAAGAACGTGAGCTTGCGGCCCAGGGTCTTGAACGGCGTGTCATGGATACCCCAGAGGACCTTACCGAAGTCGCCCTTGACACCCAGGTAGGTGTTGCGGTTGGCGAGGTCAGTGAAGGAGCCATTCTGGGCCATGTTGATGGCGTTCTCGAACTGCCAGATCATGGTGAAGTTGTCGTTCAGTTCCTTCGCGCCCTTGAAGCCGAAGCGCGAGGTGTTGCTGGCCATGAAGAGGCCGGCCTCGTCGGAATCGCTCAGGTAGTCGATCGAGCTGTGCAGCTTGCCGTAAAACGTCCAGTCGGCGTCGCCGGCCAGGGCCGCGCCCGCGGCCGTGACGACCAGCAGGACCATCAGCGTGGTGAGCAGGTTCTTCATTGGGTTGGACCTCCTTGAAATCCACTCGGGTACTTCCCGGTGACCTAGTCGCCCGGGACTCTTTCGAGCTTCCCGTAGGAAGCGTCGCAATCATCCCAGCGGACCACATTGCCCGCGAGACAACTCGGACGCCACCCCGTGTGGTGGCAATTCTCCCTGATTCAGGCGCGTTCCCAACCCCGGCTTCCACATCCCGTTGCTGCACAAACGCGCGCCTTGACCACCCGACAGGCGGGTGGACTCAGCACGTTCTCGTTTGGTCAGCGTCAGTCTGCATCTGCCTCGTACCAACTGCAGCGGCTCTCGTTGTCGAAAGACTACCCGTCGGCCGGTCGGGGTCGTGCGAACACGACCTGTGCCCAGACGCCATTTTGCGGATTCACAAGAACATGTCAACAGGTTCTTTGAACATAGTCATCCGCTACAGCGGCGCCGGACTTTGCATTGACCGCAAAATAATCGACGGTAGGTCGGGCAAGCGCAAATGTTTTCTACCGACCGGGTGCGGGGC
This sequence comes from bacterium, assembly GCA_030592025.1. The sequence goes on from JAUUZX010000080.1 coordinate 1,502, forward strand.
CCGTGGGTTCCTACTTGGTGAGCACCATCCGGCCCCGGTCTTCGGCTGCCCCGGCGCGGACCCGATAGAGGTAAACGCCGCTACCCACGGCGCGCCCCTGGTGGTCGCGGCCGTCCCAGGGCACGCCTTGGTCACCGGCGGCGACCGTGCGGTCCAGCAGGGTCGCCACGAACCGGCCGCGCAGATCGAAGACCTGCACCAGCGCGGGCTGCGCGGTGTCGACGGAGAAGCGGATGGTCGTGGAAGGATTGAAGGGGTTGGGGTAGTTGCCCATGAGGCGGAGGGGGGTCGGGGTGTCGTGGACGGCCGAGGGGGTCGCGACCAGCCAGGCCAGGAAATCGACGAAGACAGGCCCGACGGTCTGGTTGGCCAGCTCGTTGGGGTGGGAGTCGATGACCGTGCCCCCGCGCTCGTACTCCTGGCGCAGGCGGTTGGCGTGGACCGAGCCGTCGTCCGGGTGGGCCATGAGGGTGTAGAGGTCGAAGAAGCGCAGGTTGGCGTGGCCCGCCAGGAATTCGTCGCTGCCCAGCCAGGTGGCGTAGGCCCGGGCGCGCGCTGCGTCGTCGTCGTCCGTCAGCAGGTCCAGCAGGGGAGGTGGCGTCATGATGACGAAGATCTTGGACGGGTGCTGGTCGAGCACGTCGCGGATCTCGCGGTACCAGGTCTTGTACTGCTCGAGTTCCTCGTCGCTGCCGATGGACATGGTCGGGTAGTAGCACGATTTGAAGGCGATGATGTCGAACCGCGCGAGGATGGAGTCGCGCGCGGCGTTGGCGGTGGTCCACAGGGTGTGGAGCCCGGCGGGGTCGGTGTTGTCGTTGGGGATCTCGAACGAGTAGCCGAGGCGATCGCCCGCGGTGTCGGACAGGCCGATCGAGTTGTAGTCGTGGTCCCACAGGACGAGGTCCAGGCTCTTGGTGGCGTTGGCCTGATCCATGTGCAGACGGACGTCACCCTCCTGGATCAGGTTGCGGCCCGTGGAGTGGTGGATGAACAGGACGCGTTGCCCGGCGGCGTGGGCCATCGTGGGCAGCGTCAGGACAGCGAGGGCCATGACGGCGAGCAGGCGGGCATGGCGTGTGATGCTGGGCATTCTTCAGTTTCCCCTTGGTCCCCCGTGAATCGTTCTGCAACAGGTCGAAGCCGCCACCGCAAGTCGAGGACCACGGCACCGCCATGGCCTCGAGAATGTCCTTGCGTATCCCCGCGCTCCGGCGACTCTCTTCTGAGGGAGGGGCCCGAAGGTCGGGGGGCGAAATCGGAGGCATATAATAGTGTTTCTTCGCGCCGAATGCAATTTGGTGCGCGGCAAGAAGCAATGGGTTGATTATTTGCTTTCATAACGCGTTGCGGCTCTGTGAAGTAGAGGAATGGGTAGGTATGGTGCGGGTAATCATTATCGCGGGCGCCCTGATGGTGATGACGGGGACCGTGGCCGCCGTCGAGACCCCCTTCGAGGCTTCCGGTGGCCGGCGCACACCGCGCTACGACGAGACCGTCGCCTGGTGCCGGGACCTGGCCGCGTCGTCCCCCATCCTTCAGGCCACGACCTTTGGCACCAGCCCCCAGGGTCGGGACCTGCCCCTGGTGGTGGCCGACCTCGACGGCGCTTTCACCCCGGGAGCGAACCCGGAGCGCACCGTCGTGCTGGTGCAGGCCTGCAGCCACGCCGGCGAGAGTTGCGGCAAGGACGCCGGCATGCTCCTGCTGCGGGACCTGGCCGCCGACCCGGCCTACGCGCGCAGTTTGCTGGACAGGGTGACGCTGCTCTTCATCCCCATCTTCAACGTGGACGGTCACGAGCGCTTCTCGCCCTACGGCCGCGTCAACCAGAACGGCCCCGTCGAGATGGGCTGGCGGGTAACCGCGCAGAACCTGAACCTGAATCGGGACTTCCTCAAGGCCGACACCCCCGAGATGCAGGCCTGGCTCGCGCTGTTCAACGCCTGGCTGCCGGAGTTCTTCATCGACATCCACTCCACCGACGGCGCCGACTACCAGTACGCCCTGACCTACAGCCTCGAGACCCACGGCAACCTGGACCCGGGGCTGACCGACTGGACCCTGGGCTACGAGGCGGCCATGCACGAGCAGCTCGCCGCCGACGGTTTCCCCATGTTCCCCTACGTGAGCTTCCGGAACCGGCACGACCCCCGCAGCGGCCTGCGCACCTGGGTGGCCGGCCCCCGCTTCAGCCAGGGCTACGCCGCGCTCCAGAATCGGGCGGGCCTGCTCATCGAGACCCACATGCTCAAGGATTACCCCACCCGGGTCGCGGCGGCGGACAAACTCGTGCGCCGCACCCTGGAATGGCTCGTCCGGGACGGCGGCGAGCTGCGCCGGCTGTCCCTCGAAGCCGACGAGCGGACGGCTGCCCCCGCGTTCCGCACCGCACCGTTCCCCCTGCGCTTCGCCGAGGTCGACACGCCCCGCACTGTCGATTTCGCCGGTGTGGGCTACGATATGGTCACCAGCGAGATCACCGGCGGGGAGTTCGCGCGCTTCGACGGCGGCCCGACGACCATGACCGTGCCGTGGTGGGACCGCCACGTGCCGTCGGTCACGGCGAATCTGCCCGCGGCGTACCTGGTGCCGCCCGAATGGACCGAGGTGATCGACCGCCTCGACGATCACGGGGTGACGTACCGGCGTCTGGATGTGGCGACGGAAGTGGCGGTGCGCACGTGGCGATTCGAGGACCCCAAGTGGCGACAACGTCCCTACGAGGGACGCCACACGGTGAGCTTCATCGCGGCGCCCCTCACCGAGACGCGGGTTTTCCCGGCGGGCACGGTCGTCGTCGGCCTGGAGCAGCGGGCGGCCCGGGTCGCGGCCCACCTGCTCGAGCCCGAGGGCCCGGACGCCCTGGTTCAGTGGGGGTTCTTCGACGCCGTCTTCGAGCGGGTGGAGTACGTGGAGTCCTACGTTATCGAGGCCATGATCCCGCAGCTGCTGGCCGAGCACCCGGAGTGGGTCGACGAACTGGAGGCCCGCAAGGCGGTCGACCCGGAGTTTGCGGCCGACCCGGAATTCGCTGACGATCCCTGGGCCATCCGCGCCTGGTTCTACGAGCGCACCCCCTGGTACGACCAGCGCGTCGGCATCTATCCAGTGGGTTGCGTGGACGACGCCGACGACCTGGCGGCGCTGCCCCTGCGCTAGTTGGTTGGTGAGGACCCGCGCTAGCCCCGCGTCAACTTGCGGTACTTGATGCGGTGGGGCTGGTCGGCGTCCACGCCCAGGCGACGCTTGCGGTCGGCCTCGTACTCCGAGTAGTTGCCCTCGTACCAGAACACCTCGCTGTCGCCCTCGAAGGCCAGCGTGTGGGTGCAGATCCGGTCCAGGAACCAGCGATCATGGCTGACGACCATGAGGCAGCCGCCGAACTCCACCAGGGCGTCCTCCAGGGCGCGCAGGGTGTCCACGTCCAGGTCGTTGGTGGGCTCATCCAGCAGGATGACGTTGGCGCCGCTCTTGAGCAGCCGGGCCAGGTGCACGCGGTTGCGCTCGCCGCCGGACAGCGTGCCCACCTTCCGCTGCTGCTCGTGGCCCTTGAAGTTGAAGCCCGAGCAGTAGGCGCGGCTGTTCACCATCACCCCGCCCAGGTCCAGTTCCTCGGCGCCGCCCGAGATGTTCTCGTAGACGGTCATGTCGGCGTCCAGGTCGTCGCGGGACTGGTCTACGTAGGCCAGTTCGACCGTCTTGCCGATGATGAGGTCGCCCCCGTCGGGCTGTTCCTCGCCGGTGATCATGCGCATGAGGGTGGTCTTGCCGGCGCCGTTGGGACCCACCACGCCGACGATGCCGCCGCGGGGGAGATCGAAGTTGAGGTCGTCGAAGAGGAGCTTGTCGCCGTAGGCCTTGCGCACGCCCTCGGCCTTCACCACGACGTCGCCCAGGCGCACCCCCACCGGGATGCGGATCTGGGCCGCCGAACGCTGCAGCTCCCGCTCCTCGCTCACCAGTTCCTCGTACTTGGCGACGCGGGCCTTGCTCTTCTTCTGGCGGGCCTTCTGGGAGGCCTGCACCCACTCGAGCTCCCGTTCGAGGGTCTTCAGACGCTTACTGTCCTTCTTGTCCTGCTCCCGCAGCTTGGCCTGCTTCTGCTCCAGCCAGGACGAGTAGTTGCCCTCCCAAGGCACGCCGTGGCCCTGGTCCAACTCGAGGATCCAGCCGGTGACGTTGTCCAGGAAGTAGCGATCGTGGGTGACCAGCACGACGGTGCCTTCGAACTCGCGCAGATGCCGCTCGAGCCAGGCCACCGACTCGGCGTCCAGGTGGTTGGTGGGCTCGTCCAGCAGCAGCAGGTCCGGCTTCTGGAGCAGCAGCTTGCATAGGGCCACCCGCCGCACCTCGCCCCCCGAGAGCGTCGAGACGTCCGCGTCCCCCGGGGGACAGCGCAGGGCGTCCATGGCGATGTCCAGGTGGCGGTCCAGGTCCCAGCCGTCGGCGGAGTCGATCTCGGTCTGCAGGTCACCCATCTCCACCATGAGCTTGTTCATGGCGTCGTCGTCCATGGGCTCGCACATCTGCATGGAGATCTCGTTGAAGCGGTCGACCTTGGTCTTGAGCTCGCCCAGGGCCTCCTCGACGTTGCCCTTGACGTCCTTCGCCGGATCGAGCGACGGCTCCTGAGGCAGGTAGCCCACCTTGATGGACGGGTCCGGGAAGGCCTCGCCGATGAAGTCGTCGTCCACGCCGGCCATGATCTTCAGCAGGGACGACTTGCCCGAGCCGTTAAGGCCGATGACGCCGATCTTCGCGCCCGGGTAGAAGGACAGCCAGATGCCCTTGAGGATCTCCCGCCCCGGGGGCACGACCTTCTTCAGGCCCTTCATGGTGAAGATGTACTGCTGCGCCATGCTCCGACCTCGCGTCCTGTTCGTGGTTCACGTCGAATCGATTCGCGCATATGATCGGGCCGACCGGCGCCAGCGGCAAGGCGCGAATAGGTCCGGTCCCGGCGGGGTATGGTGTGCGTCCCCACGGAAAACCAGGCGAACGGGAGAGACGACATGGCGGGAGCGGCGAAGAAATGGGCCATCGGCTGCGGCATCGGCTGCGGCCTGATCATCATCATCGTGGGCGGCATCGGCACCTGCGGCTACCTGGGCGTGAAGAAGATCACCGACCGGGCCGATGACCTGGAAGTGAGCTCCGAGGCCCTGGTCGAGGCGTACGGCGAGGTCGGGGAGTTCGTGCCCGAGGCCGACGGCACCATCCCCTACGACCGGCTCGAACTCTTCATGACGATCCGCGAGGACCTGGGCGAGACCGGCGGCGAACTC
>JAUUZX010000503.1 GCA_030592025.1 bacterium
CGGCGTGGAGGACGTGTCCAGCCGACAACTCGCTGAATCCCTGGATATCAAGGCCAGCCAACTGCGCCATGATTTTCACTATTTCGGCGGTTTCAGCCGACCGGGGCGTCCCTACCAGGTCGCGAAGCTGGTGCCGGCCCTCGAGCAGATCATGGGCATCGCCAAGCCCCAGCCCACGGCCATCGTCGGCGCCGGGCACCTGGGGCAGGCCATGGCCAACTACCAGAACCTGGAACTGCAGGGTTTCCCTGTCCTGGGCATCTTCGACGTCAACCCCAAGCTCATCGGCCTGGAGATCCGTGGCCAGCCCGTGCGGGACATGGACGAGCTCGAGCCGTTCATCAGGGAGCACGGGATCCGCATCGCCATCCTCACCGCGCCCGCGGCGGCGGCCCAGGCCGTGGCCGACCGGCTGGTCTCGGCGGGCATCGCCGGCATCTTCAACTTCGCCCCCGTGGACCTGAAGGTGCCCGAGGGCGTGATCGTCCGCAACGAGCGCCTGGCCGTGGGCATCATGTCCCTGAGCTTCAAGGTGAAGTGCGTGCTGCAGGCCAAGGAAGAGGCGGAGGGGCGAGGGCAGGGGATCGAGGAGGAATAGGGATCTCCCCCAGGGCCACAGGCCCATCCCCATGAACGGAGGGCCGGCTGCGAACAGCCGGCCCTCGTCGTGCTGGGCTGCGTCGCCATGGAAGGTTGCGCAGACGGCCTTGCTCGCCCGTTGGGTCAACATGCGTTGACGACCAGACAGGTCCACCGCGTTGCCCCCGGCCGACTGGAACTTGCTGGTGACCACCATGTTCGCCGCGCCCGCGACGTAGCGTACGTCACAAAAGACCGGCGTCGGTAAGTTGACATTTAGGCTTGAAATGAAGGGTTTCCGCGGTATGTCACCAGCGAACGAGATTCGCTCCCCAGGTGAATCCGGACCCGAAGGCCACCGTCACCAGGAGGTCGCCCTTGGCCAATCGGCCTTCGCGCACGGCTTCGGCCAGGGCGATGGGGATGCTGGCGGCCGTCGTGTTGCCGTACTTGGCGATGTTGGAGTACATGCGTTCGGGTGTGACCCCCATGCGCTGGCCCACGGCGTCGGTGATGCGCTGGTTGGCCTGGTGGGGGATGACGAGGGCCACGTCGTCGATGGTGACGTTCCCCTTGGCCAGGACCTCCTTGATGGCCTCGCAGAAGCGGCGGGTGGCGTGCTTGAAGACCATCTGGCCGTTCATGCGGGGGAAGTTGCCGCCGTCGTCGACCATGGCCTGGGTCCAGCGGCCGTCCACGTTGCCGCGGGGAATCTCGGCCCAGAGGTCCCGAGCAAACCGGCCCTGGCTGTGGAGCACGGAGGTGATGACGCCCCGGTCCTCATCGGTGGCCTGGACGATGACGGCGCCGGCGCCGTCACCGAAAAGCACGGCGAGGTCGCGGCCGCGGGTCGTCTTGTCCAGGGCGGTGGAATGGATCTCGCCGCCGACCAACAGCACGGTCTCGGCGGTGCCGGAACGGATGAACCCGTCGGCCGCCGCCAGGCCGTAGACGAAGCCCGTGCACTGGTTGCGGATGTCCATGGCGCCGGCCGTGTTCAGGCCGAGCAGGTCCTCAATGAAAACGCCGTTGCCCGGGAAAAAGAGATCCGGATTGACGGTGGCGTAGACCACGAGGTCGATGTCGTCGGCGGTGACGCCGGCGTCCTCCATGGCCATGCGCGCTGCCCGGGCGCCCATCTCGGAGCCGGTGATCTCGGTCAGCTTGTCGTCGCCGACCCGCAACCAGTGGCGTTCCCGGATGCCGCTGCGCTCGATGATCCACTCGTCGGAGGTGTCCATCATCCCGGCCAGGTCGTCGTTGGTGATGGTCTGCTCGGGCACCCAGTAGCCGGTTCCGGTGATGGTGGCGCGCGTCATGGCGATTCCTCCTAGCGATGCACGGCGATGGCGCCCGGCACCTGGTCCTTGTGCTGCTTGACGAACGTGGTGGCCAGGTCGCGCGTGGCGAAGAACCCGATGCGCACGCGGTAGATCATCGATCCATCCGCGCGGTTGCCCACCTTCACCCGCGCGTCCAGGCCCACTCCCTGCAGGCGCGTGGCCTCGCGGTCCGCGTTCTCCGCGTTGCCGAAGGAACCCACCTGCACCAGCCATCCGCCCTGGGCGGCGGGCTGGACCAAGTCCTCCTGGGCGGTCGGGGCCGGTTGGGGCGTCGGGGCCGGGGCGGGCTTCGGCTTGGGTTGCTCCTGCACGACCGGTGGCGGGACAACGGTTGCGTCGTCAGCCTTCTCGGGCACGAGGGTCTGGGTGCTCGTGGCGATGTCGACGTCGCCCGAGCGGGGGGCGTCCGGCGGGGCGACGACGGCGCTGTCGGCACTATCTACGCCGATGGTGACCACCGAGCGCCGTTCACCGATGCCCGTGGGCGCGTCACCTCCGGACTGGCGGAAGAGCACGACCGCGCCCACCACGCAGATGAAGATGCCGATCCAGATGATGCGGGGCATGCCCTGGCGACGAGTCGTCTTGGCGCGACG
>JAUUZX010000209.1 GCA_030592025.1 bacterium
CTGGCCATGGGGTAGTATTCGGCGCCCCCCACGTGGGCCCCGTGGAACACCGCCAGGGGCAACAGACCCAGGATGGTGGTCCCGGCCGTCATGAGGATGGGCCGCAGGCGATCGGCGCAGCCCTGCCGCACCGCATCATCCAGGGGCATGCCCCCCCGACGCAGGTTATTGATGTGGTCGACAAGGACAATGCCGTTGTTCACCACGATGCCGATGAGGATCACCATCCCGATCATGGCCATGATGTTGAAGGGCGTGCCCGTGGCCATCATGAGCCAGAACACGCCGAGGGAGGCGAAGGGCACCGTGCCCATGACCACCAGGGGGTACAGCAACGACTCGAAGAGGCTCGCCATGACGAAGAACACGCAGGCCAGGGCCAGCAGCATGTTCACGCCCATCTCGCTCTGCTGCTGCTGGGCACGTTGGATGTCGTTGCCGAAATTCCAGTCGTAACCCACGGGCAGGGACAGCCCGTCCATGAGGGGACGGATCTGCCGCAGGGCCTCGTCGAGGGTCTCGCCCTCCCAGGTGCCCGTGATGGTCACGCCCGTACGCTGATTGTTGCGGAAGATACGCTCCGGACCGCGGCCGAAGCGGAAATCCGCCACCTGGGCCAGCTGGACCGGTCGACCGTCCACGGCGCCGACCGTGAGCAGCGAGAGGTTCTCGATGGACTCACGGTCCTCGGGCATGAGCGACACCACCAGGTCGATCTCCTTCTCCCCCGTGCGCAGGCGGGGCAGCAGCAGACCGCGGTAGGTCAGGCCCATGATCCGGGAGACCGTTGCCGGCGTGATGCCGAAGCGGCCGGCCTGCTCGGGATCCACCCGCACCTGGATCTCGGCCTTGCCCCGGTCGGTGCCGCTCTTCAGGTCGCCCACGCCCTCGATGAGGGCCAGACGCCGCTTGGCTTCGTCGGCGAACTCCCGCAGGAACTCGGTCTCCTCGCCGGAGATGGTCACGGCGAAGGTCTTGGCTCCGGAATCCTGGCCGTCGTCCCCGCCGAAGCGGTAGGCCACCCCCGCCTGCACCGGCAGGCTCTCCCGCAGATCCTCACGCACATCGCGGTAGAAGTCGTCGTTGACGACGCCCTCCTCGAAGAAGATCGTGACGCCCCCGCCGTCGGCCACGTAGAAGGAGTAGATATCCCGCGCGCGGAGTTCGTCGCGCCGACCTTCGAGGACGGTCGCGACCGTCGTCACGAAGTCCTTCGAACGATACTTGTCCACGGGGTCGGCGTATTCGAAGCCCACGTACAGGCTCTCGCGGCGGATGCCCTCGTCGCCCATGAGGTCCGGCTTGAACTTCGTGACCTGCATGGCCCCGACCGTGAGGGCGATGACCCCGGGCACGAGCACGAGGGCCGTCACCAACGGGTGGCGCACGGCGGTCCAGTCCAGCACGGCCAGGTACCGCGCCCGGAGCCACACCAGCCAGCGGGCATCCTCGGGAGCGGTCCCCTTGCCGGCCATGCGCACGGCGAGGGTGGGGATGACCGTCAGGCTCACCACCAGGGAGAACAGCAGGGTCACACCGATGGTCACCCCCACCTCACCCAGCCAGACGGACATCTCGTCCGCCTGGGTCACCACGACCGGGGCGAACACGATGACCGTGGTCAGGGTCGAGGCCACGATGGCCCGCCCCACCTCGCGGGTGCCCCGGGCGGCGGCCGCCACCGGGCGCGCACCCTGGTGCTGGCGCCGGTGGATGGACTCGAGCACGACCACGGCGTTGTCCACGAGCATGCCGACGCCCAGCATGAGCCCCATCATGGTGAGCACGTTCAGGGTGCGTCCCGTGAGGAAGAGGAACACGCAGGTGCCCAGGATCGACATGGGGATGGCGACGGCCACGACCAGGGTCATGCTCACACGGCGCAGGAAAAGGAACAGGATGGCGATGGCCAGCACCGAGCCGAAGAGACCGCCCTGCAGCAGGGAGGTGAGGGAGTCGGTGATCTGGTCCGCCTGGTTGAAGAAAGCCACGCTCTCGATGCCCTCGAGGGTAGGGTCCCGGTTGATGCGCGCCAACTCGGCATCGATGGCCTCGCACACCTCGACCGTGTTGTAGCCCGAGGCCTTCTGGATCCAGAAGGCGATGGCCGGTTCCTTGTTGAGGATCCGTCCGTAGCTCAGGGCCGGCGCGCCGTAGACGACCTCGGCCACCTCCGACAGGCGCAGTCCGCGCTCGTTGATGGGCAGGTCGCGCAGGTCCTCCACCCCGTGAATCCCCGACACGGTCCGCACGTCGTAGCGCAGGCCGCGGTCCGTGACCCTCCCCACCGTCAGTTCGACGTTGGCCGCTTCGAGTTCGGCGAAGAGCCTGTTCACGTCGACGTCGTGCTCCATGATCTTGTCGAAGCGCAGGTACACCGAGGCCTGGGTGGGCAACACGCCGTCGATGTTCACCCGGCCCACACCGGGGATGCGCTGCAGGGGCGCGACGATCTTCTGGTCCAGCAGGTCCCAGCTCTCGCTCAGGTCCCTCCCCTTGGCCATGATGCGCCCCTGGATGATGGGGATGTCGTTGGTGTTGAAGGTCAGCAGGAATATCTGCGGGATGTCCTGGGGCAACTCGCCGCGGATCTGGTCGATCTTCTCCTTCACCTCCATGCGCAGCAGGTTCACGTCCCGGCCCCACTCGAAGGTGACGCCCACCTGCACCTCGTTGGCGTCGGCGTAGCTGAAGATCTCGCGCACGCCGCCCAGCGTCGCCAGGACCTCCTCCACCGGTCGCACGATCTCGCGCTCGTTCTCCGCAGGAATGCCGCCCTGGTAGGGGATGTACACCGCGATGAACGGGAACTCGACCCGCGGCAGGAAATCCAGGGGCAGCTTGACGATGGACACGGACCCCAGCAGCACAACCGAGGTCATGGCCATGACCAGGGTCACCGGCCGGCGCAGGGAGAGTCGCGTGAGCCACTGCATGTCAGGCCCGCCTTCCGGCGGCGACCGGTGCGAGGCCACCGGCACGGTCCCGTTCCAGCTTAGCTTCCGGCACCACGGCCCCCAACCCCTCACGCCCGCTGAGCAGCGTGTAGACGACCGGTACGACGACCAGGGTCAACAGTGTCGCCAGGATCAGTCCGCCGATGACCGTCACCGCCAGGGGCGCGCGCAACTCGGCGCCCTCGCCCAGGCCGAGGGCCATGGGGGTCAGACCCAGCACGGTGGTCGCCGTCGTCATGAGGATGGGTCGCAACCGCTCGCGGCCCGCCTGCTCGACGGCGGCAGTCAGACCCCGGCCCTTGCGCCGGATCTGGTTGATGCGGTCCACCAGCACGATGCCGTTGTTGACCACGATGCCCGCGAGCATGATGGCCCCGATGGCCGCGATCACACTGACGCTCAGCCCGCGCAGGTACAGGGCGTACACGGCGCCGCTGAGAGCCAACGGCACGGTCGCCATGATGATCAGCGGATAGACGAAACTCTCGAACTGCGCCGCCATGACCAGGTAAACGAGGAACACCGCCAGCAACGCCGCCACCTGCAACGAGCGGAAGGACGCCTTCATTTCCCTGTTCTGGCCGCCCAGTTCGACACTCACCCCTGCCGGCAGGACCAGGCCTGCCAGCCGCTGCTCGATGTCCCGGCTCACCGAGGCCAGATCCCTGCCCGTGAGGTTGGCCGAGATGATGGCTGCGCGCTTGCCCCCCAGGCGGTGGATCTCCGACGGCCCCGTCGCCACGTCCATGGTGGCCAGGGTGCCCAGCTTGATGGGCACGCCGTCCCGCTCGGCCACGATCAGGTCCTGCACGGCCGTCAAGGTGTTGCGCTGGTCATCGGCATTGAGGACGCGCACATCGACGTGCCGCTCCCGGTCCCGATAGCGGGTCGCCACGGTGCCGCGCACCTTGCTGCGCACCGTGCGGGAGACGTCGCCCAGCCGGAGACCGTGGCGGTTGAGCTTGTCCCGATCGAAGCTCACCTGCACCTCGGGGGACCCGGGCACCATGCTGAGCCGCACGTCCCGCAAACCCTGCACGTCGGCCAGGCGCGCGACCACGGCGTCCGCCGTCGCCTGCAGGTCCGCCAGGTTGTAGCCGTACACGTCCACCTCGATGGGCGCGCCGAAGGCGAAGAGGGTCTGGCGCCGCACCTTCATGGACAGATCCTCGTGGAGGGCCAGCACGCCGCGGATCCGTTCGAGGGCCTCGGCCTCCGCCAGGGCCGTCGCTTCGGTGAGACGAACGTGCACCTCCGCCCGGTTCTCCTTGCGCCGCTGGGCCGTGGTCGCCCCCTCCCGGGAAATCCCCACCTCGCCGGCCACGAGATCGACACCCGGCAGCTTCGCCAAGCCCCGTTCGAAGGCGGCGATCGTCGTCTGGGTGCGGCTCAGTGGTGTGCCTTCAGGCAGTTCCAGGGTGAGGGTGAACTCGCCCCGGGCCAGGGGCGGCACGAGTTCCGCGCCCAGTTGCGGCCACAGCAGGGCGGCGCCGGCCGCTACCAACAACGCCGCGATCAACACGGCCGGACGATGGCGCAGGGCTCCTGCCAACGCCTGCCCATAGCCCTCCTGGATCACGGGGAAAACCCGGTTGAACGCCCAGGTAGCCGGCCACATGACCACCACGAACAACTTGTGCAGGCCCACGAACAGCAGACGTCCGGCACGGAGAACCAGAACGGGCAAC
>JAUUZX010000009.1 GCA_030592025.1 bacterium
CGCGGCGTGGGCGAGGGGAACCAGTCCCATCGTGCCGTAGGCCATCAGGTAGAGCCAGCCCGCCGGCACGTACCCCGACTTCATATGAACCACGTACAGGGCCATGGCCGAGGCGTAGACCATGACGGCGACGACGACGAGGGTGGCCTCGGAGGCCTGCCGCGCCACGGCTTCGTCCCGCTCGTCCAGCTCGCCGAGACGGCGCCGGCCGCGTGCCCGGGCCACGATGACCATGGTGATGATGAAGCCCGGAAGGATGATGACCGCCATGGCGAGCCGCATGAGCGACTGTTCCGGAGCGCAGAACCGGTCGGCGCCCACCATCAGGAACACCGCCACGAAGGCGGTCAGGACGACGGTCCAGGTGACGGCGGAAACAAGAGCCTGACGACGTGCGAGGGACATGGCGACCTCCCGGTTGGCGATGTAAGATATATTTTACATCACCCCCGGCGCCATGTCAAATAATTCTTACTAGCCCTTCGCGCTCTCCCGGCTCTTCAACTCCGGCACCTGGCACTCGGAGCCCGGCGGCGAGGCGTCCCCTCCATGGGCCATCGGGCAGCCCCCCGACCCGGCGCAACTCGAGCAGATTCGCTTCTGCCGTCCGGCGCGCACCATGCCCCGGATCGCCCACAACAGCGCCACGCCCACGATCACGACGACGACGATGATCTCCCACATGACTACACCCCCGCCGCCGGTCCGGCCCCGTACCCCAGGAGCAGACCGATCTGGTAGACGCCCACCGTAAGGATCCAGGCCAGGCCCGTCAGGCCCCAGGCCTGGGCGAAGGCCCAGCCCACCCGGCCCGCCTCCTGGCGGGTGATGGCGAAGGTCGCCACGCAGGGTGTCGAGATGAGGGCGAAGAGCATGATGCAGAAGCCCACCAGGGACGAGTAGCGGCTGCGCAGCTGGTGGCGCAGGTCCTCGGAAGTCTCGTCGACCTCGCCCACGGCGAACACCACGCCCATCTGGGCCACGAAGACCTCCTTGGCCGCCGTGGCGCCCACCAGGGCCGTGCCGAGGCGCCAGTCGAAACCCATGGGTCGAATGAGGGGCTCGAGCAGGCGACCGATACGCCCGCTGACGGAGTAGGCCAACTCGGCCGCGTGGGCCTGGGCAGGGTCGGTGATCTCACCGTAGGGCACGCTGGGGGCCATGGTCCCGGCGCCGGACACCTGGTCGAAACCCTGGGGCGGCATGTAATCGGCCGGCGGCTTGGGGTAGGACGCCAGGACCCACAGGATGATGGCGGCGCCCAGGATCACCGTGCCCGCCTTCTTGACGTACAGCCAGGCGCGGGTCCACATCTGCACCAGCAGGCTGGTCGCCGTCGGCATGCGGTAGGGCGGCAGCTCCATGAGGAAGGGCGTGCTCTCGCCCCGGAACATGGTCGCCCGCAGCAGGCGCGCGCCGAGCAGGGCGAGCACGATGCCCGTCACGTAAATGATCCACAGCACCGGCCCCTGCCACCTGGGCGCGAAGAACGCCGGGATCATCAACGCGTAGATGGGCAAGCGCGCCCCACAACTCATGAGGGGCAGCACCATGATGGTGATGAGACGGTCCCGCCGCGATTCCAGCGTCCGCGTGGCCATGATGGCCGGGACGGTGCAGCCGAAGCCGATGAGCAGCGGGATGAAGCTCTTGCCGTGGAGCCCCACCTTGCTCATGAGGCGGTCCATGACGAAGGCCGCCCGGGCCATGTAGCCCGTGCTCTCGAGGATCGCGATGGCCAGGAAGAGCAGCACGATGTTGGGCAGAAAGACAACGACGCCACCCACGCCGCTGATGATGCCGTCCACCAGCAACGAGCGCAGGGGGCTGTCCGAACCTGCGGCCCAGAACCCGTCGATGGTGGCGCCCAGCCAGCCGAAACCCTGATCGATGAGGTTCATGAGCGGCGTGCCCGCCGTGAAGGTGATGGTGAAGACCATGAACATGAACGCCAGGAAGATGGGCACGCCCAACACCGGGTGCATGACGACACGATCGATGCGGTCGCTGATGGTCACGACACGATGGCTGGGCGCGATGCAGACCCCGCGGCAGATCCTGTCGATGAAATCGTAGCGCCGACGGGCCAGCCACGTGTCCAGGTCCTCGTCGAGGTCCTCGTTGAACTGGGCCGCGATCGCGCTCACCGCCATCCGCGCCGCCGGATCCGGCACGTCTTCAAGCACCCGCGGGTCCTGCTCCAGGAGCTTCACCGCGCGCCAGCGACCCAGTTCGGACAGGCTCGCCGCTTCCGTGATGGTGGCCAGGGCCCCCTCGCCCTCCGCCCCCAGGTCCACGACAGGGGAGCCCAGAGCCCGCTCGAGCATGGACAAGCTCGCCGGGCCCGGCGCGGACTCGCGGCAGACGTTCGCCGGCCGGGGCAGATGCTGCTCATGGCTCGCCACCCGCACGATGGCCTCCACGAGCTCGTCCATGCCTTCACCCTTGTTGCCCACCGTCGCCACCACGGGCACGCCCAGGCGCTCGGCAAGGCGCGCCGTGTCGATGCGCAGGTCCGCCTCGCGGGCCGCGTCGATCATGTTCAGGACGATGATCAGGGGGCGGCCGATCTCCAGCAGTTCGGTGGTCAGGAAGAGGTTGCGCTCGAGGTTGGCGGCGTCCAGAACGTCGATGATCACGTCCGGGTCGTGGTTCACGAGGTAGTCCCGGGCGACGAGCTCCTCTTCCGAGTAGGGCGAGAGGCTGTAGGTGCCCGGCAGGTCGATGAGATCGAGGTTCAGGTCACCCCGGCGCAGAGTGCCGCGCTTCCACTCGACGGTGACGCCCGGGTAGTTCCCCACCTTCTGCCGCGCGCCCGTCAGGTTGTTGAAGATCGTTGTCTTGCCGGAGTTGGGATTGCCCGCCACCGCAACGGTGATGGTCCGGGCATCGGTTTTTGCCTCCACGAATCCCATCCTATGAAAACTGCCGGGTCGAGATCGCCGGCCGGTGCTATTCCACTTCGATGCGTGCGGCCATGCCCCGTCCAATGACAATCCGGCTGCCGCGCACCGCGACCACGAAGGGGCCGCGCCCCGAGTTCTGGATCACTTCGAGTTCCGTTCCGGGCAGGAGCCCCAGGGCGGCCAACCGACCACGCATCTGCCGACCGCCACCGATGGTGCGCAGGATCGCGCGTGTCCCCTCATGGAGCATGGTCAACGGCATGTCAGTTCTCCCCGTTGTCGAGCTGCGTCAGATCCAGGCTCTCGCCGCACGCGTCATGGCCGCAGGTATCGCCCTTGTGGCTGCCGTGCCCACAGAAGTAGCCCGCGTTCTCGTCCCACTGGATGTCGGCCGACGGGCAACGCTCGAAGTAGTTCACGAAATGCACGAGACGGTCGATGACCAGCGGGCTGACCGCGTGCTCCATGCGGCACGCACCCTCGTCGGACTCCGCCGCCGGCAGCCCCAGGACCTTCTCCAGGAAGGCGCGCAGGGTCTGGTGACGATGGACCACATCGCGGGCGATGCGCTCCCCCGAGGGGGTCAGGGTCACCGTGTCGTAGGGGGCGTAGTTGACGAGTTCCTTCTCCGACAGCGAGCGCAGCGCCTGGGTGACCGAGGAGTTGTGGACGCCCAGGCGCATGACGATGTCCTTCGCCCGCGCCGCGCCCTTGGCCTCGACCGTGTGGAAGATGGCCTCGAGGTAATCCTCGAGACTCGCGCTCAACTGCCCCGTCTCCATCACACCTGCCCCGCTTCCATTTTCGCGGCGTCTCTAAAAGTTTTAGTTGCAACAAAAAGATAGTACCAAAGAACGATGTGTCCAGAAAAAACACCTTATTACCGGAAGGTCGCCAAGGTGGAAAGAGCCCCTACCGGCAGGCAGGGGCCCTGAAATCGCGGATTACTCGTCGATCAGGATGAAGGAGTTGAAGAACTCCTGGTACTCGGGATCGGCGAACAGGCCGCCGGCGTGGTCCCAGGCCACCAGCACGTAGATGTCGCCGCCCTCCATCAGCCCCCGCACCCAGATCTCCCCCATGTCCACCTCACGCTGGACGTACACGTCGATGCCTTCGAGCACGCGACCATCGGGGAGTTCCCGCTGCAACTGGTTCTGATGCACCACCCGGCCACCGAAGCTTGCGAGCTGAGCATCAACACGCGCCGCCACTTCGGCGGGTCCCGGCGGTCCGCCCTCGGCGTTGCGCTGGTTGAAGATGGCCGACACGGCGCAACCCGAGACCTTGGCGTCGTTCTGGTTGCAGTACATGTGGGCGATATCAACGGTGGTCCGGGGATCGGCGTCTTCCGGGATCTCGTTGAACGCCTTGTGCACGACACCGCATCCGCTGGGCATCTTCACCCAGAAACCGCCACGGGTGCTCTTGTAGCCGTAGGGTTGGTCGTTGGGCGTGAAGTCGTTGGTGCCGTCGGGGGAGGTCACCTTGGGCGTGTTTCCTCCGCCCTGGGCGACCGCGACGGAGGCGCAGCACAGCAGGATCATGATCGGCAGCAGAATAGGACGCATGTCTCCTCCAGAATGACTGTCAGGTCAGCAGATCCTCCACACGATCGACCAGGGAACCGAAGAGGTCGACCACGTCCTCCATGGGGCGCGATGTCGTCACGTCGACGCCCCCCAGGGCAATGGTCTCGACGGGGTACCTGCTGCTCCCGGAACGCAGGATATCCAGGTATTGTTCCCGCTCATCCTCGCCGCCGGCCAGCACCCGCCGCGAGAGGGCCACGGCCGCGGCGTAGGCCGTGGCGTACTGGTAGACGTAGAAGTTGTAGAAGAAGTGGGGTATGCGGCTCCAGGTCAACGGGCTGCGCGCGGCGTCGAAGTCCACCGCCGGCCCCCAGTACCTCGCCAACAGCTCCTGGTAGGTCGCGCCCAGCCCTTCGGCGGTGAGGGTCTCGCCCTCCAGCCCCTGCAGGTGGATGCGGTGCTCGAACTCGGCGAACATGGTCTGGCGGAAGACCGTGTTGTTGATCTGGGCCAGGTGGTAGTCGAGGAGATAGAGCAGGCGGCGCTCGTCGGTCGTCTCCTTCAGCAGGTGGTCCATGAGCAGCAGTTCGTTGAATGTCGACGCCACCTCGGCCGTGAAAATCGGGTAGTCGCCGTACACGTAGGGCTGACGGTGCACGGCGAGCCAGGTGTGCATGGAGTGGCCCAACTCGTGGGCCAGGGTGAAGGTGTCGCCGAGCTGGTCCGACCAGTTCAGGAGGATGTAGGGCGGCGTGTCGTAGACGCCGTTGCTGTAGCCGCCACTGCGCTTGCCCGCGCTCTCGTGCACATCGATCCAGCCGTCGGCGATGCCGCCGCGCACCGTGCCCACGTACTCTTTGCCCAGGGGCGCGCAGGCGGCGAGGATGACCTCGCAGGCCTCGTCGTAGTCGTACTTGAACTCGCTCTCGGGGAAGAGGGGCACGGCCAGGTCGAACTCGTGGAGCGGCTCGAGGCCAAGCACCCGTTGCTTGAGCGCCGTGTAGCGGTGGATCGATTCGGTGTGGGCGCCGACCGTCTCGATCAGCGAGTGGAAGACCGACGGCGGCACGGCGTCCGGGTGGAGCGCGGCCTCCAGGCACCCCGGGTGCTTCCGCGCCCGGGAAAAGAACACGTGGTTCTTCACGTTGGCGTCCATGTTGGCAGCCAGGGTGTTGTTCATGGATCCGTAGGCATCCAGGAATCCCTCGTAGGCGCTGCGGCGCGCGCGTCGATCCCGGGACTTCAGGAACTTCTGGTACCGGCCCTTGGTGAGGGTGACGGTGCGGCCCTCCGCGTCCTCGATGGCCGGCAGGGCGAGGTCCGCGTTGTCGAAGGCGTTGAAGACCTGGGTGGCCCCCCGCGCCATGAGGCCGGCCCCGGCCAGCAGCGCTTCCTGCTCCGCGGGCAGGGTGTGGTCCCGCGCCCGCAGGATGTCGTCGAAGAAGTGGGCGTAGACCGTCAGGCCGGCTTCCTGCGCCACCAGTTCGGCGAGACGCTCCGGCCCCAGTTCGAGCACCTCGGACTCGAACCAGGAGATCGCCTCGTCGAAGCGCACGGCCAGGCTCGCCACCCGTCCACGGCGACCCTGGAGCTCGCTGATGCGCGTGTCCTCATCGCTCTTGAGGCTGGCGTAGACCAGGGCACGCTCCAGGTGACGCCGCGTCTCGTGGGTGCGCTCGATGGCCTTCAGGAGATCCGCGCCCGAGTTGCCCAGCCCACCCCGCAACCCGGCCAGGATCGGCAGGGCGGCCTCGATGTCCGCGAAGCAGTCCTCCCAGGCGTCGGTGTCCGTGAAGATGTTCTCGAGCCGCCACTTGTACCGGTCGGCGATGTCCCCGCGCTCGACGGGCTCGCCACCGGCGGCGGGCTCGGTGTCGAGACGGACATGGGGAAGCGTCGGGAAGGTGCGTCGTCGATCAGCTGTCATGGTCGGGTCTCCCGGTTTCGGCCGACGCCCACCACGGCGCGGCACCTTGGGGACGATAGACGAACCGGGAGCGGTTTGCCAGCGCGGGAGATGGTCCGTGGGGTCAGACGTGGGCGGCGGCGGCGTCGCGGAGGCAGTCGGCCAGGGTATCGCGCACGGCCATCACGTTGAGGGGCTTGGCCAGGAAAGCCGCGGCGCCACTGGCCAGGATGCGGGCGACCTCGGACGGGCCGGTCACGCCGGAGGTGACCAGGACGGGGATCTCCGCCAGGTTGCCGTCCTGACGGATGCAGTCCATCAACTGCCGTCCGTTGAGCACGGGCATGGCGATGTCGGTGATCATGGCATCGAAGCCGCTGTTGCAGCGCAGCGCATCCATGGCGTGGATGCCGTCGCTGCAGCAGTGGAACTCCCATGCGAGACCACGGACGGCCTCGGACAGAAGGCGCCGACTCTGCGGGTCGTCGTCAACGATGAGAATTCTGGTCATGGGTGCCCCCCCGGCGGTCATCAATTCAGACCTGGACTTCCTCCACCAGGCCCAGCTCCTGCAGAACCTTCTGGAAACGCCTCTTGTCGATGGGCTTGGTGACGTAGCCGTCGGCGGCCGCGTCGTAGGCCTGCTGGACGGACTTCTCGTCCTCGAGGGCCGTCGTCATGATGACCCGCGACCCCCGCTCGACGCCGCGCTCGGCCTCCAGGGCACGGATCTGCTCCAGGGCTTCGTGACCGGTGATCCCCGGCATCATGATGTCCAGGCAGATCAGGTCGTAGTTGCTCCCCGTGTCCAGGGCGTGGCGCACGGCGGCCAGGGCTTCGTTCCCGTTGATGGCGACGTCGCAGTCGCCATGGGGCTCGAGGTACCGGCACAACAAACGACGGCTGATGAAGTCATCTTCCACGACGAGGATCTGCATAACTCTTCCCCTTGTCGGATCGCGAGGCGACGATTCCTCGCGTTCTGCGTATCTGTTCACTGGAATCCTGATCGGCTGGCATCACATCATCTTGAATATTTCCTTACATCAGCGGTAACTTTGCAGGTCGGGCCGCGTTCATGCAGATTGTGCCAGGAACAATTCCGGAACGGGCCACCTCCCAGGGAAAGGACGCACCACACCATGGGCTTGTTGGGAACGATCATCGGCGGAGGATTGGGGTTCGTGATCGGCGGCCCCCTGGGGGCCATCATCGGCGGGGCCATCGGCTCCAACGTGCAGGGCATGGGCAACGGCTCCGTCCACCCCGGCGTCGGCGGCGCGCGGCGCCCCGGCTTCGGACCGGGCGGCGGCTACCGCTACAATCCCTTGCAGGCCCAGCAGGCCTTCCTGACGGCGGTCATCAGCCTGGCCGCCAAGGTGGCCAAGGCCGACGGCGCCGTGAGCCCGGCCGAGGTCCGCCAGTTCGACATCTTCCTCAGGACGAACCTGAACATGCCCGCCGCCGAACGTCGCATGGCGGCCCGCATCTTCAACGAGGCCCGCGACTCGTCCATCCCCGCGGAGGACTTCGCCCGCCAGATCCGTCAGATCCTCGGTCACCAGCCCCAGCGCATGCGGGACATCGTCTCGCTGATGGCCTCGGTCGCCCTGGCCGACGGCCGCATGCACCCGGCCGAGGAGCGCATGATCCGCTCCATCGCCAACGAACTGGGCCTGTCCGCCCGTGCCTACGACGAGGCCATGGCCATGTTCAACCCCACGGCGACCGTCGACACCGCCTACGCCACCCTCGGCGTCGACCCCTCGGCCACCGACATCGAGGTCAAGAAGGCCTACCGCAAGCTGGCCAAGGAGTACCACCCGGACGTGCTCGCCTCCAAGGGGATGAGCGCCGACTTCGAGAAGTTTGCGGAGGAAAAGATGAAGGCCATCAACGGGGCCTGGGGTGAGATCGAGAAGGCCCGGGGGCTGTGAGGTACTGCTCACCCAGGGAGGTGTGTGTCCTCCGCTGGGCTCAGCGCTCGGCCGATGCGGCCTCGCTCGGGCCAGGGGCCCGATTCGCCCAGCGGAAGGCAAACACCTCCCTGGGTGACACCACCACACACCCAAGGCCCTTTGAATCGAGGAACTGTGCCTGAGTTGCCTGAGGTTGAGAATGTGGGGCGGGCCCTGAGAGCGGGGCTTGTGGGGAGGACCGTCACCGGGGTCAACGCGACTTTTCCCGGGGTCCTGGGGCAATCTTTGCGGGCGACGCGAGCAGCTCTCGTGGGCAAGGAACTCGTGGACGTTCATCGGCACGGGAAGTACCTCATCCTGAATTTCAAGGGGACGGACGGCGCGCCGGCCCATCTCATGATCCACCTGCGCATGACGGGGCAGATCCTCGCCCTCGAGGGGTACGTGCCGGACCGGCATGTGCACGTCGCGTTCGACTTCGACGGGGTGCTGGTCCACTACCGGGATATCCGCAAGTTCGGGCGCCTCACCCTGGTGGAGGACGGGCGTCAGCCCGCGGCCCTGGATCACGTCGGCCCCGACATGCTCACCGTGCGCTGGCCCGAGTGGCGGCGCCGGGCGGCCCATCGCAAGGCTCCCATCAAGGCCGTGCTCCTGGATCAGGGGGTGGCCGCGGGGTTGGGCAACATCTACGTGGATGAGAGCCTCTTCCTGGCGCGGGTCCACCCCCAAGCGCGCCCCTGCGACCTGGACGACCCGACCCTGCGCGAGGTGCTGCGGCGGGCGAAGCAGGTGCTCCGCCTCGCGATCAGGCACGGCGGCACCACCTTCATGAACTTCACCGACTTCCACGGCCGGCCCGGCAACTTCCGGCGCAAGCTGCGGGTGTACGGCCGTGGCGGCGAGCCCTGCCGGGACTGTGGGGGCACGTTGGAAAAGATCGTCGTGGGCGGGCGGGGGACGGTGTTCTGTCCCGGGTGTCAGGCCTGAGCCACGTCATTCTCAGTCGAACCCGAAAACCAGGCCCATCTTGAGGTACGTCCCCCCCCACCATCCGTCGGTGGCGCGCTCTTCGGGCGGGTCGTCCGGCGGGTCGCTCTCGTCCGGATCGCGAGCGGACTCCACCGACGAACCGTAGACGAATTGCTGCACGCTCAGGGAGAGATCCACGGGACCGGCGGGCACCGTGGTCTCCAGCAGCAGCGAGACGAGGTCGAGCCGCGTCACCGTCAGCTCGTATTCGCGGAAATCGGCCTGACCGAAGACGAGCACGGCGGGACGCCAGGTCTCGGCCACGGCCTCGGGATGGATGCGGAACCAGGACGTCCCCACGCGCCACCGTCCCCCGAGGGCCTCGAAATCGCGGAGAGCCGTGAGACGACGCCACTTGACCTCGGCGTGGCCCCAAAATATCTGCCGGACGCCGAGCAGGTCGATCACCGTGTCGGTGAAGGGCCAGCTCTCGATCTTGGCCCGGCCCTTGACGTCCAGGTCGACCGCTTCGAGCTCGATCTGCCAGCGGGTCGAAGGCGACGGGTGCCAGCGCCCGGCCGCCAGGCGTGAATGCTGGAAACCCATGCCGTAGGTGAGCCAACCGAACTGCTGCCCGCCCCAGTGGATACCCGCGTCCAGATCGAGTTCGAGTTCCTGGTACCGCAGCAGGAAGGTGTGGTCCCGCCAGGGTGTCAGATGAAACCCGGCGGCCCGGATACGGTCGCGACCGCCTGGCGTGAACTCGTACTGACGGCCGGGACCGGGTTCGTCCTGGGGCTCATACTCCGCTTCGCGCCAGTTTCCCTCCAGACTCAACCAACGCCACGGGGCCAAGCGGATATCGACGTGCCAGGCGTCCTCGGCGAAATTCAGGTCAAAGGGGATCGGTTCCTCGAGCACCTGGCCCTCGAACTCGAGGTCACTGAGGGTGCGGGTCCGCGCGACCTGCAGGTGGAGGACATCCGCCGGTTGCAGGCGGACCCCGGCGCCCAGCACGCGCCGGTCCATGGGGCCATCATGCCACAGGGGCGCCGAGAATTGCAGGGTCAGCCCGGGGCCGGGCTGGAAGAACCTCAGGGCCCCCGACAGGGCCTGCCCGCGGCCGTAAAGCAGCGTGCCGCTGTTGGTGGCGTCGCCTGCGGTCTGCAGGTCGATGGACTCGTAGTTCAGCTCGCCCCACCATCGCCCGGGGAGCCTGCCCAAAGGACCCGCGAGGGCCGACTCCAGACGCCGGTCGTGGGCGAACCCCTCGCCACCGGTGAGACGGCGTGTGACCGGTTCGTCGTTGGTGTAGTCGACGCGCAACTCGGGATCGGTGAGGGGGCGGGCCAGGGACCACCAGCCGTCACGGTCGTCGAAGGCGGAACGGAAGGCGTCGGGCAAGGCGTCGCCGGAGCGGGCCCCGCCCGGTTGCAGACCACGCAGGGTCAGGCCGGCGATCTGGGCAAGAGCCACACTCGGATGGCCGCACACGACGACCATCGCGGCGGCCAGAGCGGCCGCCGCGAAGCGTGGTCGGGGATCAATCGGTCGATACATTCAGCGTTCAGCGGGTAGACGGTGGGGGCGGTGGGGGCGCAACCGGGTCATCAAAATCCCCGCTGGGCCAATTCCAGATCACGACCTGGTCCCAGTCGTCCCCACTCCAGCCAAAGGTCGCGCAGAATTCGGAGCCGCTGCCAATCCCGGGCAGCAGCCCGTTCAAGGTCGGGTCGGGGATCTGGTCGCACCAGGTCGCGAAATTGGCGGCGCCCCAGGTCACGATGGGTACGTAGACGAAATTGTCGGAGGTGGTGAAGTTGTACCAGACTTCGATGTCGATCGCGTTCGTGGCGCCTGCCGTCAAGACTCCGTAGTCGTTGAAACTGAACGTCGCGGAGCCCGTCCAGTTGGCGGCGGTCTCCCACTCGGCCAGGCGCTGGTCGATGTAGGCCACGCAGACGTCGGTGAACTCGGGGAAAGTATTCCAGATGTCCTCGTATCCTCGTTCGTAGTCATGATAGTTGACGTAGTAATTGCGGTAGGTGTCGCTGTACCCCATGGGCACGAAGAGATCGAACGGCCCGATCGTCCCCTCGAAATCGTTGTACGTGCGGGAGTCGAACGCTCGCGTCGTGGTCGTCAAGGTGTAGGGGGGCAGAAGCTGCTTGTAG
>JAUUZX010000446.1 GCA_030592025.1 bacterium
TCGGCGTTCACGTCTTTTTCTTCCATGCTCACGGAACGGATCTTCACGAGCCGGCCCAGGTTGGCGGCGGTGTCGTCCCGGTAGCGGGCGGCGAGTTCGCGCACCCGCGCGGCGGTCGTCATGGTGTGTCTCCTTGAGGTTCGTCTTCCCCGGCGAGGGCCAGCAGCACGCGCTCGGGGGTCAGGGGTGCGAGATGATCGGTGTCGAGGTCCGGCCGGGCGGCGCGCAGGGCGTCCCGCAGGGCGAACCAGGCGCCGATGCCGTACATGAGGGGTGGCTCGCCGACGGCCTTGGAGCCCAGGACGGCCCGCCCGTTGGGGTCTTCCAGGAAACGCACGTCCATGACCGCGGGCACGCTGTCGAAGTCCGGCACCTTGTAGCGACTCGCCGTGTCGTGGCGGAGACGCCCTTCGGCGTCGTGGTCGACTTCCTCGATGGTGAGCCAGCCGATGCCCTGGACGAGACCGCCCTCGATCTGCCCCCGGTCCGTGGCCAGGTCGATGCTGCGGCCAAGGTCGTGGACGAGGCGCACCGTGTCCACCTTGTAGGTGCCCCGCAGGACGTCGAGGGTGACCTCGGTCACCGCCGTGCCGTAGACGTGGTAGTTGAAGGGCCGGCCTTTTTCGGTGGTCTTGTCGAAAACCAGGTCGGGGGTCGCGTAGTGGGCGTGGGCGGACAGGTCGGTGCGGGACCAGTAGGCAGCCTGCACGAGTTCCTCCCAGGCCAAGAGCGTCGGCTTGCCGGCTGCGGTCACGGTGCCGTCGACGATGTCGAGGTCGTTCGTTGCGACATCCCCGAGGTGGGTGGCGGCCACCTGGAGCAGGCGATCGCGGATCATGCGCGCGGCCATTTGGGCGGCGGCGCCGTTGATGTCCGAGCCGGTGCTCGCCGCCGTGGGCGAGGAGTTGGCCACCCGACCGGTGTTGGTGGTGTCGAGGCGGACCCGCGCGATGTCCGTGCCCAGGGCGTTGGCCACGATGAGGCGGATCTTCCGGTTCACACCCTGGCCCATCTCGACGGCGCCGGTGCTCACGTTCACGCTGCCGTCGTGGTAGACGTGGACCAGCGCCCGGGCCTGGTTCAGGGCCGTGTTGGTGAACGAGATGCCGAAGCACACGGGCATGACGGCCACGCCCTTGCGGGTGGCGGCGGTGGTGGCGTTGTGGGCGGCAGCCGCAGCGGTCAGCCCCTGGAAATCGAAGGCGTCGTCGGCCTGGTCCCAGCAGCGTTGGGCGCGGCAATCCTCGGCGGCCATGCCGTAGGGGAAGATGTCGCCGCCGGTGAGCAGGTTGAGCCGTTGGAGTTCATGGACCGGCCGGCCCAGAGCGCGGGCGGCCTTCTCGATGGCGGCCTCCATGACGAACATGGCCTGGGGTCCGCCGAAGCCCCGGAACGCGGTGTACGGCACGAGGTTTGTGCGGCAACTGAGGCCCGTGGCCCGCACGTTGGGCACGAAGTAGCTGCCGGTGGCGTGGAAGAGGGAGCGCTCGAGCACGCAGGTCGACAGGTCGGCCGCCGAGCCGGCGTTCTGGTAGAAGGTGACCTCGTAGGCGAGGATGCGGCCGTCGGCGCCGAGGCCCAGGCGGTAGTCCGAGCTGTAGGGGTGGCGCTTGCCGGTCATGAGCATGTCGTCGGCCCGGTCCAGAACGAGACGCACGGCCCGGCCCGTGACCGCCGCGCCCAACGTGGCGAGGGCGGCCCAGGGCGTGGCCTGATCCTCCTTGCCGCCGAAGGCGCCGCCGAGGCGCCGCACATCCACCTCGATCGCGTGCATGGGCACGTCCAGCACCCGGCTGATGGCCTTCTGCACGGCGGTCGGTCCCTGGGTGGAGGAGTGGACGAGGAAGGTGCCGTCTTCCCGGGGCTCGGCCAGGGCGGCCTGGGTCTCGAGGTAGAAATGTTCCTGGGCGCCGGTCTCGGCGCGGCCCTCCACGATCACCTCGCAGGCGTCCCAGGCGGTGTCCGTGTCACCCATGGCGAAGGTGCGCGCCGGTTGCAGCAACTGGCCCGCGGCGGCGGCTTCCCGCGCCTCGAGCACGGCGGGCAGGGGGGCGACCTCCAGGACGACGGCCCGGCGGGCCTCCACCGCGATGGCGCGGCTTGTGGCCAGGACGAGGGCGACGGTCTGGCCCCCGTGGTGGACGGTCCCGTCGGCCAGCAGGGGTTCGTCGGGGAAGATGGAGCCGATCTGGTTCTCGCCGGGGATGTCGGCGGCGGTGAGCACGGCGATGACACCGTCCATGGCCAGGGCCGCGGTGGCGTCGAGGCGGGTGATGGTGCCGTGGGCCACGGGGGAACCCAGGGGCACGGCCACGAGGCAGCCGGCGGGGGACGGCAGGTCGTCGATGTACACCGAGCGTCCGCGCACGTGGAGGTGGAGGTCGTCGGTTCTCATACGAGTTCCTCCAGTCTCACCATTTGGGGGGCGGCCTTCAGGACATGGGCGTAGAGCAGACGCCGGGCCAGCAGGCGTTTGTAGCGGGCTGAACCGCGCACGTCGTCGATGGGGGCGATCTCGTCGTCGAGGACCTGCGCCGCAGCGAGCAGGGTGGCCGCGGTGACGGGCTTGCCCACCATGTGCGCCGCCGTGCGTTCGAGGACCAACGGCACCGGGGCCACGCCGCCCACGGCCAGATCGACCGCCGCGAAGGTGTCGTCTTGAAGACGGATCACCGCGGCGCCGTTGACGCTGGCGATGTCGAGGTTCCGGCGCTTCGACACCTTCTCGTAGCTGGTCACGGCGCCGGGGGCGAGGCGCGGCACGCGGACGGCGGTCAGGATCTCGCCGCTCTCGAGGTCGATGTCCTTGTAGCCCCGGTAGA
>JAUUZX010000439.1 GCA_030592025.1 bacterium
ATCGAGCCCACCCTGCGGGCCATCGGCTGCTACGAACGCTATGACAAGGCCATCCAGCGGGTGGTGCCCGAGTTCGGTGAGGGCTGGAAGAGCAAGATCGTCCTGCCGGGCGACCTGCTGGACAGCGACCGGGTGAGTGTGTACCGGGTGGTGGTCGAGGATCCGGAGGGCCGGCAGCGCACCGAGCGGCTACCATTGCAGGCCTACCTGGAGATCGTGGCGGCCACGAACTTCAAGCAGCGCATCCGCAAGACCCTCGAGTACTACCACGCCGACCGCCTGAACTACGCCGTGGTCGGCACCCCCAACCGGCTCGAGTACGATCAGGGATTCTTCGTGAAGAACGGTGACGGCGCCGCCGATGTGAAGCCCATCGCCCACCTCTACAAAACCCAGGTCTACGCCATGGCCCGCCACCTCGGCCTGCCGGACGAGATCTGCAACTCGACGCCGACCACCGACACCTACAGCCTCGAGCAGGGCCAGGACGAGTTCTACTTCGTGCTGCCCTACGCCGAGATGGACCTGCTCCTGTGGGCGAAGAACCACGAGGTGTCTGCGGCGGAGGCTGCCAAGGTCATGGATCTGACCGCCGAGCAGGTGGAGCGGGTCTACAAGGACATCGACCGCAAGCGGGCCACGACCCTGCCCCTGCATCTCACGGGGCTGCTGGTGGGGGAGGTTCCCGAAGTCCGGAAGTGACTTGCTCTTGGCCTAGCCGAGTATTATCCTAGGATACAGACAATCCAGGCGAGCTCCGGGGGGGAGCACTGCCGTAAGGGGTGTTGACATGAAGATCAATACAAAGGTTCGCTACGGGCTGCGCGCCATCCTTCAGATCGCCGACAACTACGGCGGTGCGCCTGTGCCTGTTTCGGCCATCGCCCAAAGCCAGGAGATCAGCGGCAAGTACCTGGAGCAGGTCATCGGCGGTTTGCGCCGGGCCGAGCTGGTCGAGAGCCGCAAGGGCGTGCGCGGAGGCTACACCCTGTCGCGTCCTCCGGAGGAGGTCACCCTCTGGGACATCATCTGCGCCCTCGACCCCCATACTTCGTTGGTGGAGTGCGTTCTTGAGCCCGAGGTGTGCGACCGTGCGGACGATTGCCTCACCCGCTCCATCTGGACGTTGCTCAGCCGGCGCATGCAGGAATTCTGGTCGAGCTTCACCCTCGCCGACCTCATTGCGACCATGAGCGAGACCAACGACGTCGGGCTCCAGCAATTGCGCGCCCTCGACCTCGATTCCTGACGGGACATCGACCCACCTGACGGGGCTCCTGCACGGAGCCCCCTTTTTTTCCCGTTTCCGGCCCGATACGTGCTTGTTCGGCGTTGACGTACGCCGTGCACCGACGCACCTTTGTCTCGGCCCCCATCCGCCCCCGTCCGGGCCCTATGGGCGTGTGCACGGGCCCCATACCTTGCCGGGAGGAAAGCGCCAGCCATGGATTTCACCCACGAACTGCGACGCAAGGCCGCCGCACTCGACCAGACGATCGTGCTGCCCGAGAGCACGGATGAGCGCATGCTCCGCGCCGCCGGACAGATCCGGGACGAGGGCTTCGCCAGGATCGTCCTGGTCGGGGTCGAGGCCGAACTGGCACCGCGGTTCGAGGAGCTCGGCATCGCGACGACCGGACTGGCCTTCGTCGATCCCGCGACCCACGCTGACCGCGACGACTTCAACCTCGCCTACCAGGAGATGCGCAAGCACAAGGGACTGACCCTCGACGCCGCAGCGGCGGCCCTCGACGACCCCCTCTTCTACGGCGCCATGCTCGTGGCCCGGGGCCAGGCCGACGGCATGGTTGCCGGGGCCGTGAACGCCACCGGCAACGTGCTCCGCGCCGGCTTCCAGATCGTGGGCACCGCCCCCGGTTCGAACATCGTATCGAGCTGCTTCGTCATGGTGCGCCACGACTGGACGTACGGCGACAACGGGATGCTGGTCTTCGGCGACTGCGCCGTGAACCCCCAGCCCGACGCGGCCCAGCTGGCCGACATCGCCATCGCCACCGCCGGCACGGCCCGCGCCCTGTGTGGCATGGAGCCGCGGATCGCCATGCTCAGCTTCTCGACCCTCGGCAGCGGCGCCGGCGACGACGTCGACAAGGTCGTCGCCGCCACGGCCCTGGTGCGCGAACGCGCCCCCGAACTGGCCGTCGACGGCCCCCTCCAGCTGGATGCCGCGATCGTCCCGGAAATCGGCGCAAGCAAGGCACCGGGCAGCCCCGTCGCCGGGCGCGCCAATGTCCTGATCTTCCCCGACCTGGACGCGGGCAACATCGGCTACAAACTCGTCCAGCGCCTCGCGGGCGCGGAGGCCGTGGGCCCCGTGCTGCAGGGCATGGCCCGGGGCGTGAACGACCTCTCGCGGGGTTGCAGCGTCGAGGATATCGTCAACGTGGTGGCCATCACGGCCTTGCAGAGCGCCTAGGGCGACGAGGCGCGAGGAGCCGACGGGTGCAGAACGTCCTGGTCATCAACTGTGGCAGCAGCTCGCTGAAGTACCAGCTCCTGGACATGAGCGGGGAGACCCTCGTGGCCAAGGGCCTGATCGAGCGCATCGGTCTCGACGAGGGCAACCACACCATGAGCCGCCCCGGCAGCGACGACTTCACCGAGACCCTGCCCATCGCCGACCATGCCCGCGCCTTCGAACTGGTGCTGGCCGCCCTGACGGATCCCGGCCACGGCGTCATCGCCTCCCTGGCCGAGGTCCACGCCGTGGGGCACCGGGTCGTCCACGCCGGAGAAAAATATTCGGGATCGGTCATCATCGACGAGGACGTCGTCGACGCGCTGCGTGCCTGCATCCCTCTCGCGCCCCTGCACAACCCGGCCAACATCACCGGCATCGAGGCCGCC
>JAUUZX010000374.1 GCA_030592025.1 bacterium
AGCTGGCCCTGGGGACGGCGTCTTCCCTGCCACCGGCGAAGGGGCGGCCCAACGCCCTGGAGCTGTTGCGCGCCGATCGTACCGGACGGGTATTGTCCCTGGAGGTTCCGTTGGATATCCAGGATGATCCGCACCTGGTCGACGTCCAGTGGGACGTGACCCCTGGTGACGACGTGCACGCCTTCCGCGTGGGCCCGGACCGGGTCGGGACCATCCAGGTCACCGGCGCCACCGCCCGCGAAGCCGAGGAGCGGGCCGCAACGTGCGCCCGCCGGATCCACATCGAGGTCGAGGAGCGTTCATGAACCCCCGTTACAGCGTCGTCATCCCCGTCTACCGCAGCGGCGCCTGGCTCGAAGAGTTGGCCCAGCGCATTGTTGCCGCCCTGGAGGGCGCGGGCATTCCCAACTTCGAGATCATCCTGGTCAACGACTGCTCGCCCGACGACATGACCTGGCCGGCCATAGAACGCGCCACCGCGCAGGATGCCCGCGTGCACGGCATCGATCTGGTCTACAACGTGGGCCAGTTCCGCGCCTTGCTGTGCGGCATGGAGCAGTCTGTCGGCGAGTTCGTCCTGACCATGGACGACGACCTCCAGCACCCCCCCCGAGGAATTGCTCAAGCTCATCGCCGGGCTCGATACCCCCCCGGACGCCCTGTGCATCATGGGCGACTACGAGAATCGGCGTCAGGACCCCTTGCGCCGCATGGGCAGCGCCATGATCAGCGGTTTGCTGGACCGGGCCTACGGCAAGCCCAAGGGTGTGCGCACCACGAGTTTCCGCATCCTGCACCGTTCGCTGGTCGAGGCGATCCTGGGCTACCGCACGGTGCGGCCCCAGTTCGGCCCGCTCATCCTCGCGATCACGCGCAAGGTGGCAAACGTGCCCGTGAGGCACGATCCGCGCCCCCACGGTCGCAGCAACTACAATCTCTTCTCGCTCATTGCCAGCACACGGGACAGTGTCGTCCACGCGAGCACGTGGCCGCTGCGCTTCCTCAGCAGCTTCGGGTTTTTCTGTGCGGTGGTGGCCGCCATGGTGGGGGTGGTCTACCTGATCCGCTGGGCGACGGGTGGAGCCGGGGTGGCCGGCTACACATCCCAGGTGCTGCTCATCACCTTCTTCGGCGGCATGTCGCTTCTGGGCCTGGGGATCATGGGTGAGTACGTCGCCCGCATCATCTCCGAATTGACGGGGCCGGAGCGCTACCAGATCAGCCGCCGTTCCGGCGAGGAGGACCAGAACCATGGGTAGAAACGTCTATGCGGTCCTGAACAATTGCCTGGATATCCTGCCGGGTTGGGGGCGCGCGGTCTACATGCGCGGCCAATTGGCCTCGCGCTACCTGAAATCCGCCGCCGAGCGCCTGGGCATCGGCTTGCGGGTGAACATCTACAACCCGCAGAATGTATCGATGGGCGACGACGTCTTCATCGGCCACAGCGTCTACATGGGCGGGGGGGAGATCGTGCTGGGGGACCAGGTCATGATCGGGCCCTTCAGCGCCATCCTGGCCGGAAACCACACGCGGAAGGATGATGCCTACCGCTACGGCGCCTACGAATTCGGACGCATCGAAATCAAGCGCGGCACCTGGTTGGGCGCGAACGTCTCGGTCACCAACAATGTCACCATCGGTAGCGGTTGCCTTGTCGCGGCCGGCGCCGTGGTGACGAAGGACATGCCGGACAACGTCCTCATCGGAGGTGTTCCGGCCAGGGTGCTGGGCCCGGCGCCGGGCTGCGTGGCCGAGTGATGGACCTGCGGTTCACGGTCGCCATGGCCGCTGTCCTGGTCCTGAATCTGGCCGGGTCGTTCCTCATCAAGATCATGACGCGCTACTGGCCCGACGAGTACGTGACGCTGGTCATCCTCGGCGCCGCGGTGGTTCTCGTCTCCCTGCTGCGGGTCGTCATGTGGCTCTTCCTGGGGCGACGCTACCAGCTTTCCTACGCCCACCCGTTCCTGAGCCTGAACTATGTCGTGGCCGTCTTTCTGGGCATGGCGGTGTTCGGTGAATCCCTCCAGTGGCAGCGGGTCATCGGCGGCACGATCATCGCGCTGAGCGTGGCGGGTCTGGCCCGCTCACGGCACCGACGCGAGGAGAGAACGGCATGACGATCTGGTTGCTGGTCATGGTCCTGGTGGCGGCGTTGTCGGCGGTGGGGCACCTGCTGTTCAAGCTCTCGGCCCTGCGCCCCACCACCTGGAGACGGCGGCTGTTCAACCCGCTGTTCCTGGGCGGGTGCGCGTCCTTCGGCCTGGCGCCGGTGCTGACTTTTATGGCGGCGCGGAACCTGGATTTTTCCGTGCTCTACGCCATGACGGCCCTGAACTTCATCTTCGTGATGATCCTGTCGCGGTTCGTGCTCGGCGAGCCCCTGGACCGGCCCAAGTGGCTGGGCGTGGGGGGCATCGTGCTGGGTCTCGTCGTGTTCCTGGTGTGAGGATCTTGCGGCGCGGGAGCGTCGGGGGGGAGTCTTCAAACATGCGTCATCGCCGTCACGTTGCGCCGGCTCTGGCGGTGTTCCTGGTTCTGGGCGGCCTGTTCCCGGGCTGCTCGTCCGAGGACCCGACGTCCCGCCCCAACGTCCTGATCGTGCTGGTGGACGCCCTGCGCGCCGACCACCTGGGCAGCTACGGCTACGAGCGGCCCACGTCGCCCTTCCTCGACGAGTTCGCCGGGGGAGGGGTCGTCTTCACCAGGGCCTATTCCCAGGCCAGCCAGACCAAGCCGGCAGTGGCGTCCCTCATGACCGGGCTGAACCCGCCGTCGCACCAGGTGCGGACGGTCGCGGAGCGGGAGTCGTTCGAGGTGGTGGTCTCGGATGTGCTCAGCGAGGAGGTCACGACCCTCGCCGAGCGGTTGCGCAAGGTGGGTTACCTGACGGCGGGCTTCGTCACCAACCCCCACCTGGAGGCCTCCCAGGGATTCGATCAGGGCTTCGACCACTACCAGTACGCGCCCTTCGCCAGCACCAACGCCAAGGCCCTGAACGACACGGTCATCGCCTGGCTGGACGCGCCGCAGAAGGCGCCGTGGTTCATGTACGTCCACTACATGGACGTGCACGCGCCGTACCGTCCGCCCCACCGTTACCAAAACCTGTACGGCAGGGAAATGGGTTACGCTAAGCCCTTCGAATTGAACGGCCCGGCCCGCCGCCGGGTGGACATGCAGCGCCTGGGCCGCACGGTGGCCCTGTACGACGCCCAGATCAACTACTGGGACGATGAGTTCAAGGAAT
>JAUUZX010000348.1 GCA_030592025.1 bacterium
GGAAGTACTCGAACCACAGCAGCCAAGGCAGAGCCAGGGGCGCCACCAGCAGCATCTCCGGGCGCACGAGACCGAGCAGACCGGCCGCCGCCCCCCAGGCCAGGTAGCGCACCCACAGTGGCTCGCGCTTCACGCCCCAGGCCATGTCGCGACCGGAAACCAGGGGCCACAGGAGGAGCAGGACCAGCGCCGTGGCCAGGGGGGTTTCCATGCCCGAGAAAGTCCAGCGCAGGAACCAGGCATCGCAGGCGATGGTCAGGAGCGCCGCCCCCTTCCAGAAGGCGGGGAAGGTGAGACGGTCGAGGATCGCGTCGGCAATGAGGATCACCCCGAGGCCGCTCAGTGCCCCCGCCACCCAGGCCGCCGTCAGGGGGGCCAGACCGAGCTTGAGGAAGAACGCCAGGACGAAGATCCACACCGGACTCGTGGCGCCGTAAGTGGCCTCCCCGGGGTTGAAGGCGAACTCGCCCCGCTCCAGGAGATTCTCGGCGTAGCGCAGGTGGATGTACGTGTCGTCGGTGGTGTAGTCCCGCAGGAACCAGCCGGCGGTGGCCAGCACGGCCAACGCCAGGAACAGCCGGATCGCGCGGGAGCGTCTCACGTCAGGAACATGGGCACGTTCTGGACCCTCGTGATCTGGGGCCGGTATTCCGCGGTGTCGTAGTAGCGATCCACGTCGACGCGCTTGACCCCTTCGATCACCGAACTGAGGCCGACGGTGGTGTACTTGCCGTCCTGGAGTGCCGTCATGAGGCCGCTGGCCCCGTCCAGGAGCATGTCCATGGCCAGATTCCCGAAGTTCATGGCGACCATGCGGTCCAGGGCGTCGGGGGCGCCGCAGCGCATCATGTACCCGAGCTGCTGGTAGGTCACTTCCTCACCGGTGATCTCCTTGATCTTCGCCGCCGTCCATTGGCCGATGCCACCGATCTTCTTGTGACCGTAGGCGTCCTCCTCGCCCTCCTCCAGGACAGCGCCGCCCAGGGGGACGGCCCCCTCGCTGATGGTCATGATGGCGTAGTGGCTCGGGTTCCGACGCTTGTCGTCCTCGATCATCGTGGCCAGCTTCTCGATGTCGAAGGGCACCTCGGAGATGATCGCCCGGTCGACGTTGGCCAGGTAGCTCGCGATGAGGGACGTCTCGCCGCTGTTGCGTCCGAAGAGCTCGATCAGGCCGATGCGCTCGTGGCTGCCGATGGGCGTGCGCAGATCGTTGAGGGCCTGCACCGAGCGGGTGATGGCCGTGCCGAAGCCGATGCAGTAGTCGGTCCCGTAGACGTCGTTGTCCATGGTCTTGGGGATGGCGACCTGGGGGTAGCCGGCCTGGTTCAGCCGGGCGGCGTAGCTCAGGGTGTCGTCGCCGCCGATGGGGATGAGGGCGTCGACCTTCAGGTGCTCCAGGTTGTTCACGATGGTGTCGGTGATGTCGGCCGGGTAGGTCATGGCGTCCCGGCGCAGATGGTCCGGCATGTCGGCTTCGCGCACCTTGGCGGGGTTGGTGCGGGAGGTGTGCAGGAAGGTGCCGCCGGAGCGGTCGATGGTGCGGACGTGGTTCCAGTTCAGGGTCGTGATGCAGCCCTCGTTCCACTCCGGATCACCGTCGGGGCGGTAGTTGGCCAACCCCCCCCAGCCACGGCGGAACCCGAGCACCTCGATGCCCGCCTTGTTGGCCCTCTTGACGACCTGCCTCATGGCCGAGTTGAGCCCCGGGACATCGCCTCCGCCCGTGAGGATGGCTATCCGCTTGATCCGCCGTTTCATCGCACACCGTTCCCTGTTGAGGCCGTATTCGTCATTGGCGGGAACTTAACGCGGGTCGCCAGACTAGGCAAGACCGGCGTGGCTGACCTGTTACCCGTCGTCCCGGGAAACCTCCGGACCGCCTCCCGAAAGGAACGTCCCCTTGTAGGACATGCGCGCCAGGTCCGCCAGATCCGCCTCGGAGAAACCGAACACCTCCATGGCCAGGGCGTACTCCTGGCTCAGGGTCGTGTTGCTGACGGTGGGGTTGTCGGTGCACAGGGCCACCTTCACGCCCGCCTCCAGGAAGCGGGGCAACGGATGGTTCCTGAGGTCGTCCACCGCGCCGGTCTGCACATTGGAAGAGAGGCAGACTTCGAGGTACACCCCGTCCCGGGCCAGGCGCTTGACGAGTTCCGGATCCTGCCCCGCGCTCGTGCCATGGCCGATGCGGTCGGGACCGAGATGATCCAGGGCTTCCCAGATGCGCTCGGGGCCCTCGCTCTCACCGGCGTGGGCCGTGCGCTTCAGCCCCATATTGCCGGCCAGTTCGTAGGCCTCGGCGAAGAGGATCGGCGGGAAGGGCGCTTCCGGCCCCGCAATGTCGAAGCCGATGACCCCGACGCCCTTGTGGAACTCGTCCTTCTCGCCGATGACCTCGCGCAGGAGGATCTTCGCCATGTTCCCACCGTGGCTGCGCATGGCGATGACCACGATGCCGGCCCGGAAATCCGGATGCTCCTTGGCGAATTGGCCCAGCCCCTTGCGGGTGGCGTGGATGGTCTGGCGGGTGGTGAGGCCGGCGCGGCGGTGGATGAGGGGGCTGGTTCGCAATTCCAGCACGCGCACGCCGTCGTTGTAGGCGTCCTCGGCCAGCTCGTAGGCCACGCGCTTGATGGTGTCGTAG
The DNA here is from genome assembly GCA_030592025.1 of bacterium. The sequence continues at coordinate 2,648 of JAUUZX010000348.1, forward strand.
AACTGGGTGTACTGCAGCGGCACGTGGAACTTGTCCAGGTAGTCGAGCAGGGTGTTGTCGAGATCGTCGTCCCACTCCAGGTACCGGCGGAACTGTTCGAAATCCAGGCCGGGCACGGCGCTGTAGTACTTCTCGGACATCTCCCAGAGGGTGGTGGGACGGACGGATCCGTCGAAGTGCCGGTGCAGATCGGCCAGGGGCAGGCCGCTGATGAACTCACGTCGTTCCTGGGGCGTCATGTGTCTCTCCTCGCCGCGTGCGGGACGTCCATAAATTCGGGACAGAATAGGCCCGGCAGCGCGATTTGTCCAGAAACCCCTGGCGCCCGGCCGGCCGCGGGCACCAGGGTGTGCAGATTGGTGGACGCGCAGCCCCTTTCGCACTAAGCTGTCGGCCACATCGGAGGGGGAACACCCCTGACAACGTCATCAATCTCCCGGAAGGAGACGCGGCATGTTCGACCGCGACGTGCTGAAGATCGATCTGGAACAGGAAGCCGACCGCATCTGCGGGGAGCTGCGCAAGACCGTCGGCAAGCGCCTCATGCGACGCGGCGTCGTGGTGGCCATCAGCGGCGGTATTGACAGCAGCAGTTCGGTGGGCCTGGCCGTGCGGGCCTTCGGCCCCAAGAAGGTCTTCGGCCTGCTCCTGCCCGAACGCGACTCCTCCGGGGCCAGCGTCAAGCTGGGCAGGCAACTCGCCGAGCACCTGGGCATCGATCACATGGTGGAGGACACCCATGGACAAACCAAAACGCTCAGCGTTATTTGCACCTAAGCCAATTAGAC
>JAUUZX010000475.1 GCA_030592025.1 bacterium
CAGGCCGAGGGCGGCACCCTCTTCCTGGACGAGGTCGGCGAGCTGCCTCAACCCGCCCAGGCCAAGCTGCTGCGGGTGCTCGAGAACGGCGAGATCACGCGGCTGGGTTCCCACAAGACCCTCAAGACCGACGCCCGGATCGTCGCGGCCACGAACCGCGACCTGGACGCCGAGGTGGCCGCCGAACGGTTCCGCCAGGACCTGCTCTTCCGCCTCAACACCCACCAGGTGCGGGTTCCGCCGTTGCGCGAACGCCTGAGCGACGTGCCCCTGCTGGCGACCTTCTTCCTGGCGTTGGTATGTGAGAGTTTCGGCATCCGCCCGCGTTCCTTCGCCCCGGAGACCCTGGCCCGCCTCCAGGCCTACGACTGGTCCCGCAACAACGTGCGCGAGTTGCGCAACACCGTCGAACGCCTCGTGGTGGCCGGCGACGCCGAGGTCATCACAGCCGACCAGGTGCCCGCGGACATCGTTCCCGCCACGGGGGACAGCGGACCATCCGGCGCCCCCCCCTCGCCCGGTGGCAGCCTCAAGGAACAGAAGGCCGCCGCCGAACGGCGGATCATCCTGTCGGCCCTCGAACGCCACGCCTGGCACATCACCAACACCGCCGCCCATCTGGGCCTCGCCGACCACAGCAGCCTGTTGAAGATCATGCGCCGCCACGGATTGAAACGGTGACACCGCCGCCGCCCCCCAAGGAGAGACCATGCGCCGCCCTTACGCCCTCGTCGCGACCCTGACCACCCTGCTGCTCCTGGCCGGTGCGGCCCTCGCCGAGCGGGACGTCCTGCCCCTGCTGGATTACCGCAGCGAGAGCTGGTTCCTGCCCCAGAGCCCGAGCGTGACCGGCGGGCCGGCGGGGGGCCTCTTCAACCCGGCGGCCTTCGCCAGGAGCGGTCGCGTCGGCACCGACTTCTGGTGGAACGACCGCAGCATCCGCTCCGGGCTGGACAACTACGGCTTCGGTGTGGGCAGCCGACTGAACTTCGCCATGCAGACGACCACCTGGGGCGAGCCCGGCGCCAGCTGGAAGACCTACGACTACCAGCTGGGGCTGGCCGGTGGCTCCCGGCGCGCGACCTTCGGTGTGGGCTACCGCTGGTCCCGGGGCGAGCTCTCCCGTCAACCGCGGCAGCAGGCCCTGGTCGCGGGCCTCGTGTCCCGACCGCAATCCTGGCTCAGCATGGGCGCGGCAACGGCCATGAGCCTCGAGTCCAACGCCGCCCAGTACGTTTTCGACGTGGGCGTTCGCCCTCTGGGCCGGGACTGGCTCACCCTCTTCGCCGACTGGACCGTGAACGACGACCAGGCCTTCTTCCGGGGCGGCAACTGGGGCGCCGGCGTCGACGTGCGACCGGTGCGGGGCCTCCATCTCGGTGTGCGCGCACGGGAACGCACGGACTCGGGGGACATCGACCTGGCCGCCGTCATCGGCGTCACCCTCAACGACCTCAACCTCTCGGGCATCCCCCTGACCAACGCCGACGGGGACCTCGTCATGACGAGCTGGCTGACCCGCACGAGCCCGCCCTTCTCGGGGATCCCCCTGGGCAAGCCCCTCTTCCAAAAGGGTGAACGGCTCCACGTCATCAACCTCGAGAACCGGGTGCTCACCTACCAGAAGTACCGGTGGTTCGACAAGGAACGCGTGGCCTGGCTGGACCTGCTGCGGGTGCTGAACGCCACCCTCGCCGACCCCGCCTACGACGGCGTCGCCCTGAACCTGGCGGGCTTCCGCGGCCGGCCGTCCCTCATGTGGGAGTTCCGGGTGAAGCTGGAGGAGTTCCAGGCGGCGGGCAAGCAGGTCGTCATCCACGGCGACCGCTTCGGGCCCACGGAATTCATGCTGGCGTCGGTCGCCGACCGGCTCACCCTCGACCCCCTGGGCATGGTCGTGCTGCCCGGCGTGACCCTGTCCCGCAGCTACCTCAAGGGCACCCTCGAGAAGCTCGGTCTCGGTTTCCAGGCCTTCCGCTACTTCACCTACAAGAGCGCCGTCGAGACCTACAGCCGGGACCACATGTCCGAGGCCGACCGCGAACAACGGCAACGGATCGTGGACGTGATCTACGACGTCCACGCCAACACCGCCGCCGCCGGGCGCCACCTGCCCCCGGCGGCTTTCGACGCCGCCGTGGACGAGCAGGGCATGCTCTCGGCCCGGGAAGCCCTGGCCGCCGGACTCGTCGACGGGCTGGCACGCTGGGCCGATCTGGGCCCGCAGCTGGCCACCGAACGTGGCGCCCGCCTCGACGGTCGACCGCCGGTGGGTCTGGACCAGGACACGTGGGATGACCGGTGGGGCACCCTCAAGCGGATCCCCGTGGTCTACGCCGTGGGCCCCTGCGCCATGGACAGCGGCATCAAGGGACGCGCCACGAGCGCCTACCTGCGCGGTCTCGTGAGCGATCCCGACGTGGTGGCCGTCGTGCTCCGCGCCGACTCTCCCGGCGGCGATCCCTTGCCCAGCGACCTGGTGGCCGACGCCGTGCGCCGTCTCAAGGAGGCGGGGAAGCCGGTCATCGTCAGCCAGGGTGACGTGGCCGCCAGCGGCGGCTACTGGATCAGCATGGACGGCAGCCGCGTGCTGACGACCCCCCTCACCATCACGGGCTCCATCGGCGTCATCGGC
>JAUUZX010000302.1 GCA_030592025.1 bacterium
CGCGGGCCGACACCGAGGACTCGAGGGCCTTCGTGATGAGCTGCAGCAGACGCTCCAGTTCGATGGGCTTGGGGATGTAGTCGAAGGCATCGAGCTGCATGGCCCGCACGGCCGTCTCGGTACCGCTGTAGGCGGTGATCATGAGGACGTTGATGTGGGGCATCCGCCCCTTGATCTCGTCCAGCACCTGGATGCCGCTCATGTCCGGCAGCATGAGATCCAGGAGCACCAGATCCGGCTGGACCGAGTCCAGCACCGCCAGGGCCTCCTTGCCCGTGCCCGCGGTGGCCACCTGGTAGCCGTGGTCCACGAGGGTCGCCTCGAGGAACAGGCGGATGGCTTCTTCGTCGTCGATGACCAGGATGACCGGTTTCATAGGCCTCGGGAGCTTGGTGGACACGTGGGGACGCCGCGGCCGGCGGAACGCCGGTGGGCTTTGGTAGGATTATGGGGGCGGCAACGCTCCGGGGCAAGGCACAAGACCGGCGGGTGCCGCGAGAGAACGCGCTCCGGGAGAGAACGCGCTAGTGCGCGCCCTCTCCCTTGAGCACGACGCTGACGGTCGACAACAGGATGTGGCCATCCTGACGAATGCCGGCCCGACGGATGTAGTTGCGGTCCAGGGCAACCTTGCGCTTCACCGATTCGAGATCATCGTCGTAGCCGTTGACGACCTGCGCGAGACCGGTGATGCCGGGCGGCACGAGCAGGCGATCCCGGTAGTTGGGGATCTCCTTCTCGAACTGCCGCACGAAGACCAGGCGCTCCGGACGCGGGCCGATGAGGCTCATCTCGCCCTTGAGCACGTTGAAGAACTGCGGGATCTCATCGATCCGCGTCTTGCGCAGGAAGCGCCCGACACGGGTCACCCGCACGTCGTTCTTGGTGGCCCACTGGGGACCTCCGGCCTCGGCATTGGTGCCCATGGTGCGCAGCTTGTACACCATGAACGGACGTCCCGGTTGCAGCACCGTACGGCGCTCGCTGCCCTTGGCCTGGCGGTTCCTGCGGCGCCGGTTGTACCCCACCCGCTCCTGCGAGTAGAAAACCGAGCCTGGCGAGTCCAGCTTGATGATGAGCGCCAGCAAAGGCAGGGCGAGACCGAAGACCATGAGGGCCCCCGTCGCCACCATGACGTCACAGATACGTTTGAGGCCCAAGTACCAGCGCCGCGGACGCTGGACCGCTGGGTCCTCCTGCACCGGAAGTATAACCTCCGGTGCAACGGCGGGTACCCCCACCGTTGCGATAGCAACGCCACCGGCGTTGCTCGCCGCGGAATAAATCTCCTCCACGAGCCCCTCCTGCTGGGTAGAGTCTACCCCCGCTCTTACGAAAAGCGATTTGCTCAACATGTTCACAACTTCTCGGGTTGCTCGTCCTCGTCCGGCTATGCCGGCTCTGTAGGCGCTTCCCCTCTGCGCCCGAGTCAGGTCCCCATCCTGCCTCTTTGGTGTCGTGCTTAAGAGTCTACTCGCATTCGGGTCCAAAATCAACCCTCTCGCATACTTTTTCTGGGCTTTTTACAATTCCTCACCCGGCGCCCCACATCGAGGATTGCCTTGATCTTTCGATAGGGGGACCGATAATGACCCGAACGTGCGCCGCAGCAGACGATGTGCCCGGGAGTGCCCATAGTGAGAATGCCTCGCAACCTCACCCGCAAGACCTTCATCGTGGTCGGCATCGCCGCCGTGATCTACATCGGTGCAGGGCTCCTGATCGGCTGGCACGACATCGCCGGCGCCCTCTCCCGCATCGGCCCCGGCCGGTTCGCCGCCGTGGTCGGGTTGTCCCTCGTCAACTACGGCCTGCGTTTCTGGCGCTGGCACGATTTCCTCGCCATCGTCGGCGTTCACCTGCCCCTGGGCGTTTCTGCGCGAATCTACTTCGCCACCTACGTCATGGTCATCACCCCGGGAAAGGTCGGCGAAGTGTTCAAGGCGGGCATCCTGCGGGACGCCCACGCCGTGCCCCTGAGCCGCGGCGTGCCGGCGGTCATGGCCGAACGCATCTACGACTTCCTGGCGGTCCTGGCCCTGTTGGCGGGGGGCATGTTCTTCTGGAACGGACCGTTCCAGGGCGCGCACCTGGGCCTAACCCTGGGCCTCGCCTTCGCCGGGGTGCTTCTGCTGGTGCGCAGCACGAGTGTCCGTCGCCGTCTGGTCGAGGCCGCCACCCGGCGCGGCCCCCTGGCCGGGCACACCGTGCACCTGGACGACGCCCTGGCCGCCACCAGCTCCCTGCTCTCCCCCGGTAGGGGCGCCGGATACCTCATGCTCTCCACCGCGGCCTGGTTCTGCGAGTGCGCAGGCATGTGGCTCGTCTGCCACGTCCTGGCCCCGACCATCGGCCTCGGCGACGCCGTCTTTGTGTACGCCGCGGCAACCCTCGTGGGCTCGGTCTCGTTCCTGCCGGGAGGCCTAGGCGGCACCGAGGCTATCATCATCGTGCTGCTCGGTTCCATGGGCACGGCCAGCGCGTCGGCCGCGGCCGTGGCCTTCATCGTGCGCCTGGCGACGTTGTGGCTCGCCGTGGTGGTCGGCGTCGTGGTCTACGCGTCGGGCCGAAAGCAGTTGCTCTCCGACTGCACCGCTGCCGACACCACGCCCTGACAAGGCGCAAGGAAGCCCGGTCCGTCATCGGCCCGGGCCCCTCTTCCAACCTGGAAACCCGCTATTCCCCGGAGAGCCGGTCGTAGGCGAGGGCGACGGTAGCCGCCGTCGCGAGCGTCCCCAGAATGAGCGGCAGGTTCCTGGTTATCCAACCGGGACGCTCCACCCGTACCTCGATGGTGTCACCGGGATAGATCACCGGATTGCCCCGGGGGTCGCCCGCCTCGAGGAAGCGTCGCACGTCGACCAGGGTCGACGAGTAGCGCTGATCCTCGTGATGGACCCACCACACGGTCGTGAGGTCCGCATCGGTCAGCGGCGCTCCGGCCAGCATGAGCACGTCCATGAGATGTGTCGGCTCGTCGACCTCCACGATGGTGGGCACGCCCACGCCACCGAAGACACTCACGCCATCGGCGTCCGGCGCCGGCGCAAGCCCCTCGCGAACGGGAGGGATGACCAGGGTGTCGCCGTCCTGCAAATCGATCTCCGATGGCCCACCGTCTTCGTACATGCCCGAAATATCGATGTGGATGACCGAGGTCCCCGTGGCCGTCTCGCGCACGATGCGCGCCGCCTCCAGATCCGCACCTTCGGTCGGTCCGCCGGCGGCCAGCAGCAGGTCCCACAGCGAGGGCAGGGCCGCGAACTCCTGCTCGCCAACCTGCCGCACTTCCCCGATGGCGAAAAGGGTCACGCGGGTCGAGCTGCGCAGCTCGATCTCGACCACATCGAGGTCGGCGTAGAAGACGCGCAAACGGTTGCGCACGATCTGTACCGCCTCCCCGATGGTGAGGCCGTTCAGGTGGATGTCGCCGACCTCCGTCACCGACACGCGACCTGACGCGTCGAGCAGGAGGACCTGATCCAGGTCCGGTCGGCCCGGCACGGTCATCGTGATCTCGTCGCCGTTGCTCAGGCGACGGGCCGGGACGCCGTTGGTCGTCTGCGCCAGGGCGTGCATCGGCTGCAGGAGCATGAGCAGAAGGGCGAGGCGCCCCACCCACCTGAATCCCCGGCCACGGTTCGGGTCCTGTCCGTTGCGCATCAAGAGTCTCCTCCTTGGCCGTGACGATCCTGGTACCAGGCCACGGTCCGGGCAAGCCCCTCGTCGAGGTCGACCGCTCCCTCGTACCCGAGCATGGTGCGGGCCGCTTCGATGGACGCCTGGGAGTCACGCACGTCACCGGCGCGGGCCTC
>JAUUZX010000447.1 GCA_030592025.1 bacterium
CCACATGGGGACGGTGCAGATCGAGGCCGGACTGGTCGACGCCGGTCAGGTCCGTGAGCGCGGCGCGGCTGTCGGGGAGGTGGATATCCCCGCAATCATCGCAGACCCACACGTTCAGGGGTGTCCCCCAGAATCGGTTGCGGCTCAGGGACCAATCGATGTTTCCGGCGAGCCAGTTGCCGAAGCGGCCGCTGCCCACCTCGGGGGGCGCCCACGTGATGTTCTCGTTGGCCTCCACGAGTTGTTCGCGCATGGCGCTGGTCCTGATGAACCAGCTGGGCGTGGCGTAGTAGATGAGCGCGTTGTCGCAACGATCATGGAACGGGTAGTCGTGGGTGGTGGTCTGCTTGGCGTACAGGCTGCCCTGGGCGCCGAGGTGCTTGATGATCCGCGGGTCCGCCTTCTTGACGTGGAGCCCGGCCCAGGGCTCGATCTCCGCGGTGAACTCGCCGTTGGCGTCGACCGGGCGGAAGAAGGCCAGGTTCTCGCGCTTGCCCACCTGGTAATCGTCCTCGCCGAAGGCCGGCGCCATGTGGACGATGCCCGTGCCCGAATCGAGGGTCACGAAGTCGGCGCCGACCACCTTGAAGGCGTCCTCGCCCTCGCCCGGCACCACGAACGGCAGCAGTTGTTGGTAGCGACGACCCAGCAGGTCCCGTCCCTTGAGCTTTTCGAGGACCTCGTAGCCCACCTCCTCGTCGAGCACGCCCAGACGCGCCTCGGCCAGGATGAGCACCTCGTCGCCGTGGCGCACGCGGACGTAGTCGAAGTCCTCCCCCACGGCCAAGGCCACGTTGCTGGGCAGGGTCCAGGGCGTCGTGGTCCAGGTGAGGAAACTCTCGTCGGCGTCGACCGCCCGCAGGCGCACGAATATGCTCGGGTCGCTCACCGACCGGTAGCTGTTGGCCATCTCGTGGCTGCTGATGGGCGTGGCGCACACGGGGCAGTAGGGCACGACCTTGTGGCCCTTGTAGAGCAGGCCCTTGGCGTGGAACTGGCCGAGGATCCACCACACCGACTCGATGTAGTCGTTGTCGTAGGTGATGTAGGGATCGTCGAGGTCCACCCAGTAGCCGAGCTTCTCGGTGAACTCGTCCCAGATCCCCTTGCAGGACCACACGCTTTCGCGGCACTTCTCGTTGAACGGCTCCAGACCGTAATCGAGGATGGCCTGGGCGCCCTGGATGCCGAGCCCCTTCTCCACGCTGCGTTCGACGGGCAACCCGTGGGTGTCCCAACCGGCCTTGCGGACGACCCGGTGCCCGGTCATGGTCTTGAACCGGCACATGATGTCCTTGCAGACGCGGGCCATGACGTGGTGCACGCCGGGCAGGCCGTTGGCCGTGGGCGGCCCCTCGTAGAAGACCCAGTCGGGGGCACCCTCACGCTCGGCGATGCTGCGTCGGAAGATGCCGTGCTCGCGCCAAAAGGCAGCGACGGCCTCTTCCGAACCGGCGTCGTGGAATTTTCGCGCCAGATCGGGGTAGAGCGGGGTTTTTCCGGACTCTGCGTGGGCCATGACGGGTTCCATTCCTCCGTGTTCATTCAAGCCCGGGCGGGGCTCCCGGGTCAGAGTTCGACCTTCGCCAGGAAGCCGTCAACGAGGGCCTCCAACCGGGGCTGAGCCGCATTGGCGACCTTGATGATCTCCTCCACGTTCGCCGGCTTCAGATTGTCGGGGAAGCAGGCGTCGGTGATCACCGACAGACCGAGCACCCGCATGCCGCCGTGGACCGCAGCCAGGCACTCGGGCACGCTGGACATGCCGACGGTGTCGGCGCCGATGGTGCGCAGGAAACGATACTCGGCCGCGGTCTCGAGGTTCGGACCCGCCACCGCCACGTAGACGGCGCGCTTGAGGGCCAACCGCTGCTCCAGGGCAACACCCTCCATCGTGGCCAGGAAGGCGCGATCGTAGGGTTCGCTCATGTCCGGGAAACGGACCCCCAGACGGTCGTCGTTGGGCCCCACCAGGGGGTTGTCGCCCATGAGATTGATGTGGTCGGTGATCACCGTGATGTCGCCGGGCTCCAACTGGGGGTTCATGCCCCCCACGGCGTTGCTCATGACCAGGGCGCGGCAGCCGAGGGCCTTCATCACCCGCACGGGCAGGGTGATCTGCTCCATGGTGTAGCCCTCGTAGTAGTGGACACGGCCCTGCATGGCCATGACCCGCCGGCCGGCCAGGGTGCCCAGCAGCAACTGGCCCTCGTGGCTGGTGGCGGTCGATTCCACGAAATGGGGCACGTCCCCGAAGGGGATGGCGCAGGCGTCCTCGATACGGTCACCCAACTCACCCAGTCCCGTGCCCAGGATCAGGCCGACCTCGGGCACGATGTCCGTACGGGTACGGATCCAGGCGGCGGCTTCCTCGATGCGGTCCCACAATCCGTTCACAGGGCTCCTCCTAGGGGCGCGGGAAATGCGACGGCACAACGTAACATGGCCCCTGCACCCTACCAAGGAAAAAGCGGGAAACGGCGTCCTGCGCACGTTCCCCGCTATTTGCGACCTCCCGCGGGATCACCCCCGCAGGACGAAGGCCGACCGGCACCCTACCAGGTGCCTGCCGGGCTTTTCTCGACTTCCTCGGTCAAGGATGCGACGGCCTCCTCGGCGTCATCCTGCCGCTTGGGCCCGACCAGGGGGATGCCCATGGTGGCCAGTTCGACCTCCACCGTCTTGGAGGCGGTACCGGGATCGGTCGATGCGGGCTCCTGCTTCCACCCGTCACCATTCCCGTCGTCGCTGCGCCAGGGGTTGGCCTCGGCCACTTCCGACGCGGGTGACGTCGCCGCCACGGGCTCGGGAATCGGGGC
>JAUUZX010000333.1 GCA_030592025.1 bacterium
GCGGGCGGCGTCGTACTCGTCCGCGATCCGCTGGGAGTCGACCACGCCGAAGGGTCGGTCCTCCGCCGCCGCCGCCCCCGTCGCCAGAACGACGAGCAGGGTGGCGAGAAGGAGAGCGACGCGCGTGGGGTTCATTTCGTTCATGAGATCCTCCGGTCCCGTCGGGACCCGCTGGACAGTTTTCCGCCGCGGCTAAAAGAAACTGCCGATGGTGAAGTGGGGCTCCCACGAGGGACCGCCCACCCTGTCGAAACCGTAACCGTAGTCGAAACCGATGGTTCCCATCATGGGCACCTCGACCCGGAGGCCGAAGCCGGCGCCCTTGCGCAGATGGGCCATGTCCGCCTCGGAGAAGCTGTTCCAGACGTCGCCCATGTCCAGGAAGGTCAGCAACTGGACCGCCCGTGTCAATGGGTACAGGATCTCCGTGTTGAGGATCGTGAAGTACCGGCCACCGATGAAGCTCGGGTTGCTCCGGGGCACGACCTCCAGATCCCGGTAGCCCCGCAGGGGGTAGCGTCGGTTGCCGCCCAGGCGGTAGCGTTCCCAGTCCGGGACGTCGTCGGCGGTCTTCAAACCGTGGATGAGACCGAAGAAGCCCCGGGTGTGCAGGGCGAAGCCCCCGGGCAGGCGCTGGTACATCGAGTGGGAAAGCACGTGCTCCTGGAACTCGATCTCCCCCCCCAGCCAACCCCCTGCCCATTCGAGGCTGTAGCTGGACTTGGAGCCCGACGTCGGGAAGAACGGGTTGTCCGTGGAGTTGCGGTTCAGCGACAGCCGGATCGAACTCTTGGTCTGGGGCCAGTCCTCCTGGTCGAGGCGCTGCCAGGGCAGGTCGCTCGTGCCCAGGGACTGCTCCAGGTCGTTGAGGTAGGCCACGTAGGACGCCGAGAAGTTGGAGAGACGCGTCTCCGAGAGCTCGTAGCGCAGCCCCACGCGGCTGTAGCGCGTGTTGGGGATGCGGCGGCCCAGGCGCAGGCTGAAGCCCCGGATCCGGCTCTCGTAGAAGTCGTCGAAATTGTACTGGTAGCGGTCAAAGATATCGGCCCCCACCAGGGTTGGCGTGCCCATGAACCAGGGCTCGGTGAAGCTCAGGTCGACGTAGCGCTGCCGGCTGCCGAACTGCCAGGTGACACCGATGTTCTGGCCCCGGCCCCGGAAGTTCGTCTCGGCCACCTGGATGAAACCGCTGGCGGAGGTCTCGGCGCTGTAGGCCATGCCGAACATGAATTGGCCGGTCTGCTTCTCCTTGACCTTCAGCACCATGTCGACGTCGCCGTTCTCCACGGGACGGATGTCGGGTTGGATGTCCTCGAAGAAACCCGTCTGGAAGATGTCCCGGATCGTCGACTCGATGCCGTGGTTGCTGAAGGTGTCCCCCGGGAAGATGCGCATCTCGCGGATCAGCACCTTGTCGTGGGTCTTCACGTTACCGCTGATCCTCACGTCGTGGATGCGCGCCGGCTGCCCCTCGATGATGGTGAAGGCCACGTGGACCGTCTGCCCGTCGAATTCGCGCTGGGGTTCGACCGTGATGTAGATGTAGCCCCGGTCGGCGTAGACCTGCTGGAGGTTGTCCACGGTCTCGCGGTACTCGTCGTCCTTGAAGATCTTGCCCTTCTCCAGCCAAACCACGTCGGCAATCTGCAGGTCGTTGAGCACCGTGTTGCCCTGCCAGGTGACGTCGCCCACCTCGTACTGGAGCCCCTCCTGCACCTCGATGACGAGGTCGAGCTCCTCCCGCCCCTCGCGGAAGTTCAGCTGGGTATCGACGACGAGGGCGTCCAGGTAACCCTGGTTGCGGCAGTAGGTCTCGATGCGCTCGGTGTCGCCCTCGAACTGCTGCTTCTTGAAGGTGCCGCTCCTGAGGAAACCCGTCGTGCCCTGCTCCATGGCGTCGCGCAGGCCGCTGTCATCGAGGCGCTCGTTGCCCACGAAGGTGATGGTCTTGACCTTGACCTTCCGCCCCTCGTCGACGGTGACGATCAGGTCCTCCATGTTGTTGGCGTCGATGATCGTCGAGTCGGTGTGCACCGTGACGTTGTAGTAGCCCTTCTCGTAATACAGGTCCCGCAGGGGTTCGAGATTGCGGCGGACCACGGCCGGGTTGGCGAACTGCCCCACCTGGGTCGGGAAGGCCTCACGGAGGTCCTGGTCCTTGACCTTCGCGTTGCCGCGGTAGGTGATCGAGCGCACGCGGGGGAATTCCTGCAGGTTCACGATGAGCTTCACGCCGCCGGCCACGTCCTGCCGGTAGATGAAGACGTCCGCGAACTTCTTGGTCGCGAAGAGGGAGCGTATGGCCCCGGCGGCGAGATCACGATTCAGGGTGAGGCCCTCCTCCAGCCCCGACCAGGCCAGCACCTGCCGGGGACTGACCGTCAGGGCCCCGACCACCTGGATCTCCTTGATCGTGGGCGCCGGTTGCTGGGCACTGGCGGTGGGCACGGCGAGGGCCACGATGCCCATGGTCGCAACACCGAGGGCCACAATGAGCCAGGTGCGCGCCAATCTATTCATGGACAGGCGATTCATGGAAAGAGTCGAGCTCCCGTGTCTCGGGGATACGTTCGGTAAACCGCGGCATCCTAGCACCGCAGTACCTGGACGGCAACGCCGGTATGACTTCTCACGGAGGATGTGCCCGGCTCCACCGACTGGAAGCGCCCAACGCGCGCCACGCACGAAAGTTCCGGCTTCGCCCAGGGCGACGACAAAAAATAGGCAATGAAGGGCCGCTTGGGAAGCAGGAGTTGGCCTCAACGAAGCGGCCGGGGCATGGAGCCCCGGCCGTTGACTACCTGCAGTTCACGGCGGATCAGGCCGTTACGGGCTCGTTGGGTTCGCTGCGGAAGCTCAGCTTCCCGCCCTCCACGCCGATGATGAGCCGGCTCTTGCCCGAGATCTCGCCCCGCAGCAGCTTTTCGCTGAGGGGGTCCTCCACGTACCTCTGGATCGCCCGCCGCAGGGGCCGCGCGCCCATCTTCGGGTCGTACCCGTTGTCGCAGAGGAAGTCCTTGCAGTCCTCGGTGAAGTCGAACGCGATTTCCAGGTTCTGCAGGCGCTTGCTGACGTCCTCCAGGAGGATGTCCACGATGCGCTTGATGTCCACCCGGCTCAGCGCGTTGAAGGTGATGATCTCGTCGATGCGGTTCAGGAACTCGGGGCTGAAGGTCTTGCGCAGGTCCGAGTCGATGTTGGACTGGGTCCGCTGCTGGTTGTGCTCCTCCTCGTCCGAGCCGAAACCGACGCCGCGCACCTCATGGGTCCTGCGGCTTCCTACGTTGCTCGTCATGATGAGCACCGTGTTGCGGAAGTCCACCGTGCGGCCGAAGCTGTCGGTGAGTTGGCCGTCCTCCAGCACCTGCAACAGGATGTTGAAGACGTCGGGATGGGCCTTCTCGATCTCGTCCAGCAGGATGACCGAGTAGGGCTTGCGACGGATCTTCTCGGTGAGCATGCCGCCCTCTTCGTAGCCCACGTACCCCGGAGGCGCGCCCACGAGTCGACTCACGGCGTGCTTCTCCATGTACTCGGACATGTCGACC
>JAUUZX010000320.1 GCA_030592025.1 bacterium
CCTCGAAGGCGACGACCATGACCACCTTTCTGTTCCGCACCGCGCTGGCGATGTGCCTGCTGGCCGTCGCCACGGTGTCGGCGGCGCCGCCGTCGTGGTCACCCGCGGTCTACGACGACGCCCCCGTCCTCATCGAGTTGTCCGGACGGGCGGCCCTGGAGGAATTGCTGGCGACGGTGCCGGTGGCGTCCTTCGACCGGGAGCAGTTGCGGCCGTTGCCCGGCGGCGGGTTGGCCTGGCGTCCCCGGGTCACCCCGGCCGAGGCGCAGGCGCTGCGGGGTGCGGGGTACGTCGTCAAGGCCCTGCTCGACGACCAGCAGGCGGATCGTCGGGCCATGGAGGCGGCCTGGGTGATGCGCGCGGGGGGCAAGGCGTTGCCGAAGGCGCTGGACGCCTACCCCACCGTCGACGAGATCGGGCCGCTCCTGGCCCAGGTCGAGGCCGACCACCCCGGCTTGGCGCGGCGCTTCTCCTGGGGCACGTCGATCCTCGGCCGGACCCTGTGGGGCATCGTCATCTCCGACGACGTGGCCAACTCCGAACCGGAGCCCGAGGTGCGCCTCTCCAGCACCATCCACGGCGATGAGCCCGTGGGGACGGTCCTGCTCCTGGAGCTGATCGAACACCTGACCGACAACTACGGCCAGCCGGGTTTTGAGGACGTGACCTCCCTGGTCGACGGCACCGAGATCCACATCCTGCCCCTGCACAATCCCGACGGCTACGCCGTGGGCAATCGCCGCAACTCCAACAACATCGACCTGAACCGGAATTTCCTCGAACCCGCCGGCACCCACGGCACCCTCGAGCAGGAAAACGTCGAGTTCATGTCCTTCAGCCTGGGGCGGCATTTCGTCATCAGCACCAACGCCCACACGGGCACCGTCGTCGTGAACTACCCCTGGGACTACACCTACGTGCGGGCGCCCGATGACGCGGCCATCATCGACCTGTCGACGACCTACGCCAGCCTGAACCCGACCATGGTTTCGAGCTCCATCTTTCCCGGCGGCATCACCAACGGCGCCGACTGGTACGTCATCACCGGGAGCTTGCAGGACTGGTCCTACGACCAGACGGACTGCATCGACCTGACCATCGAGCTCAACAACGCCAAGGCGCCGCCGGTGTCGAACCTGCCCGGGCTGTGGGACGACAACCGCGACAGCTATCTGGCCTTCATCGCCGCGGCGCGGCACGGTGTGCACGGCGTCGTGACCGACGCGGCCACGGACGCTCCCCTGGACGCGACCATCGCGGTGACGGGCATCGCCATGGACGTCTCCACGGACCCGGCCCACGGCGACTACTACAAGCTGCTGCCGACGGGCACCTGGGAAATCACGTTCACGGCGGACGGGTACCATCCCCACACCGCGACGGGGGTGGCGACGACTTGGGGCGTGGGGCAGGACTTGGACGTGGCGCTGGTGGCCGAACTGTCGGATGTGCCGAGGACCCCGGTGGCCACCCTCAGCGCGGCGCCGAACCCCTTCAACGGAGGGACCCTGGTGCGGTTCACCGTGCCCAGGGCCGGGATGACCGAAGTGGCCGTGTTCGACCTGCGCGGGCGTCGGGTGCGGACGCTGTTCGCGGGGGTCCAAGCGGCCGGCGCCGACTCGGTGGTCTGGAACGGCCGCGGCGACGGTGGTCAGACCGTCGCCGCCGGCGTCTACGTGGCTCGTCTGGAGGCGCCCGGCGCCCGGGCACTCACCAAGATCACCTACGTCAAGTAATCCCTAGGCGACCGTGTAACCGTCCGCGGCCACCACGCGCTCGGAGATGCTGTCGTGCAGCACGGCCCGGTTCACGGGATCGTGCTTGGTCAGGCGTCGCAGGCCCGAGAGCATGGTGCGCATCTCGTCGCCCTCGGCGGTCACGGCCATGATGTTGCGGGCTTTCACCGCGACCCGGTCCATGGCGTCGTTCACGTACAGGATGAGCATGTCCGCCATGGGGGCGGCCGCTTCCTCGCCGTCGGCCGCGGCGCGCTTCTGGGTGCGCAGCAGGCCGCTCTCGCAGGCGTAGGTCTCCATGATGATGTCCGCGACGTCGGCCAGCACGCCCTGCTGGTCCTTCAGCCCCTGGCCGAACTTCTGGGCGGCCAGGCCGAGGGTGGCCAGGACCGTCTTCTTCATGTTCGTCACGAGGTCGGCCTCGGTTTCCAGGTAACCGGGCTCACCGGGATCCTCGAAGCTGGGCAGGGCGGTGAGATCGGCGGCCACGGCCTGGGCCGCCTGGAGGAAGGGCAACTCGCCCTTGAGGGCCTTGCGCATGATCATGCCCGGCACCAGCATGCGGTTGATCTCGTTGGTGCCCTCGAAGATGCGGTTGATGCGCTCGTCGCGATACAGCCGCTCCAGCGGGTACTCCTGGCAGTAGCCGTAGCCGCCGAGCATCTGCAGGCATTCCTCGGCCGCCAGGGCGCAGGCCTCCGTGGCGAAGACCTTGATCATCGAGCACTCGATGCTGAACTCCTCGACCTTCTCGATGCCCTTGCGGTCGAAGTCGTCGGCCGTCTTGTCGAGGGTGTCGATGGCCCGGTCCAGGAGTCCGGCCGTGCGGTACACCATGGACTCGGCCACGAAGGTCGTGGCGGCCACGTCGGCGATCTTGCGGCGGATGAGGCCGAAGTCGCAGAGGGGCGTGTTGAACTGCTGACGATCCTTGGTGTAGGGCACCGCCGCGGCCAGGGCCAGCTTGGCGCCGCCCACGGTGCTCGCGCCCAGCTTGAAGCGACCGACGTTGAGGATGTTGAAGGCGATGAGGTGGCCCTTGCCGATCTCGCCCAGGACGTTCTCCACCGGGACCTTCACGTCCTCGAGGATGATGGCGCAGGTGGACGAACCCTTGATGCCCATCTTCTTCTCTTCGACACCGATGGTGACACCGTCGCTGGTGAGGTCGACGACGAAGCCGGTGAAGTGCTCGCCGCCCACCTTGGCGAACAGCACCACCATCTCGGCGTAGCCGGCGTTGGTGATGTACTGCTTGGTGCCGTTCATGACGTAGTGGCTGCCGTCCTCGCTGAGGATCGCCGTGGTGGCGGCGGCCAGGGCGTCCGAGCCGCTGCCCGGTTCGGTCAGGGCGTAGCAGGTCAGCAGATCGGCCGTGGCCAGGGCGGGCAGGTACTTCTGCTTCTGCTCCTCGGTACCGAAGTACACGATGGGCAGGGTGCCGATGCCGCACTGGGCCCCGTGGGTGACGGCGAAGCTGCCGGCGCCCGCCATCTTCTCGCTGATGAGCATGATGGTGGCCTTGTCGCTGCCCATGCCGCCATGGGCCTCGGGGATATCGGCCATGAGGAGGCCCATCTGGCCCGCCTCCTTCAGGAGCGGCTTGCCCAGGTCGGTGTTGCCCCCGTACTCGAACTCCTCGCGGATGGGCACGATGTGCCGCTCGACGAAGTCCTCGACGGTCTGGCCGATCATGCGCTGGGTCTCGTCGAAGTCCTCGGGTGTGAAGACGTCGGCCGGGTCGGTTGGCTTGAGGAGGAACTCGCCGCCGGTGGGGTAGCTCTGGTCGTTCATGTGATCGTCCTTTGTCTCAGACAGCCGCGAAGATGCCGGCGGCGCCCATGCCCGTGCCGATGCACATGGTCACCAGGGCGTGCTTGCCGCCGCGTCGTTTCAGTTCGTGGAGTGCTGTGGCCGTGAGCTTGGC
>JAUUZX010000314.1 GCA_030592025.1 bacterium
CCGGCCCCCAGCCCACAAAGGCCATTTCATGCAAAAAGCTGGTGAAAAACACCGCCTGCGCGAGGTTGGCTTCCCCGAAGCGGAAGTGGCGGGCAAGCAGCACGAAAACCAGATTGATAAAGGCCAGTTCGTCCCACACCCCGATGAAGTTGCAGCCCCAGAACAGGCGCCACAGGGCTTCGGTCCGGGGGCCTTCCAGCGGCAGCGGCCAGCTGTGGTGCAAAGTCGGCGTCAGGACGTTGAAGTACAACCACATGAACCCGAAGGCCAGCACGAAGCCCAGGGGCAGCCACAGCCACATGCGCAAGGTCCAGCGTCCGTTGAACCAGCTGTAGTCCAGGGGCTCCCGCAGCCACCAGCGGGCCATCAGCGCCGGCACGACCAGGACGCCGAGCCCCAGCATGAGCGCGAGTTCGAAGACGTGGGCGTTGCCGGTGTCGCCGTCGATGCGCGTCACGAAAAGGACGCCGACGAGCCAGGCCAGCATGACCGTCGAGCGGAACCAGCTCACGGGTCCGGCGCGGCGGGCAAGGACGATGCCCCCCGCCAGCAGCGGCCACCCGAAGACATGCCAGCCCGGCAGGCCCAGGGGCGCGGTGTAGGACTTCAGGCCGATGATCAGGACCATGGCCCCGGTCACGAGCCACAGGCTGGCCCGCCGGGCCGTGGAGGGCGCGGTCAGAACATGCTCACTCAAACCCCGGCTCCTCCGCATCAGTGGTCTCGAGAACATGGGTCCCGTACCAGGCCAGCAATTCGTTCAGGTAGAAGATCCGGTTGTCGACGCCGGTGATGCCGTGCCCCTCGTCGACGAAACGGATGAATCGGCTCGGCACGCCCAGGCTCTGCAGGGCGGAGAACCAGATCTCGCCACCCGCGAGCAGGCAGCGGTAGTCGCGTTGGCCGTGGCTGATGAGGGTCGGCGTCACGACCCGATCGACACGGGTGAAGGGGGAATTCCGCCGGTAGACCTCGCGGGCCCCCGCGTCCCACGGGCGCCCGTTGAACTCCCACTCGGGGAACCATTTCTCGTCAGTCGTGCCCCAGAAGGCCACAGGCTCGGGGAACATGCGGTCCACGGCTGCCGCCCGGAAGCGATCCGTCCGCGTGGTGAGTTCCGCCGCCAGGTGGCCCCCGTAGCTGCCGCCCATGACGGCGAGACGATCCGGATCGGCCCACCCCTGGGCCACGGCCAGGTCGACGCAGGCCTGCACCTCGCGGGAGGGTCGGTCGACCCAGTCGCCACGGATCGCCTTCTGGAACGGGAAGCCGTACCCGGTGCTGCCCACCGGATTGGCCATGACGACCCCGTACCCGAAGCGCGGCAGGACGTGGAACTCGGGCAGGAAGTAGCCGCCGTACATCCATTCCGGTCCGCCATGGATGCTCAGCACCAGGGGCACGCGGCTCCCCGGCGCCCGGTCCAGGGGCTTGAAGAACCAGCCCTCGATGACGGCGCCGTCCACCTCGACGGTGAACCGCTCGGGTTCGATGAGGCCGACGCGCTGCCGCCAGATGGCGTTGGGGTCGATGATCAGGCGCGCCCGCGGACGGGCCGCGTCCAGGTCGACCACGAAAATGCCCGAGGGCAGGGTCTGGCCCGCACCCCTGAGGACGGCCCGCGACCCGGCGATGCGCACGTCCCAGAAATCGTGACCACCGTCGGTGAGGTGGACGGGATCGGCGTCGGGATCCAGACGGGCCAGGTCGATGGATCCGCGGCGCGTGCCCAGCACATGGGGTGCGGCGTCCCCCATGGCGTAGCGCCAGAAAAAATTGTCATAGGAGTGGTGGACGAGATCACCGGCATCGCCGGCGGCCGGGTCCAGGATGGTGATCGTGCGCGGACCACTCTCCCACAGGGGGTCCTCCGCCCGCAGGTAGGCAATGCGACCGTCGGCCAGCCACTGCGGTTGCTGATCCGAGCCGGGGTTCGTCGTGAGGCGGCGCGGGTCGCCGCCGGCCCGGTCCACGAGCCACAGGTCCGTGTTCAGGTTCCGACCCAGGTCCCGCCGCGCCTTGGCCGCCATGACGAGGGTTTGGCCGTCGGGCGACCAGGCCAGGTCCCGCACATCGAGGGGTGCTTCGAACATCCGGCGGGGCACGCCGTCGTCCAGCTCCATGGACCACACCTGCCCCAGGCGGCCCTCCCGGTACCCGCCCTTGAGGTGGCGGTAGCCCAGGTCGTCCGCCACGATGCGCGCATCCGGTGTTCCCGGGTACTCCCCCACGTGGCTTGCGGCCACCCAGGCCAGGGCCGACCCGTCCGGAGCCCAGATCAACGCCCCGAAGTTGGCCGACTCCCCGCTCACCCGATGCCGCCCGCCACCGTCGGCGTCCATGAGCCATACCTCGGTGCCGGCGTCGGTCCCGCGCAGATAGGCGATGGCCTCGCCGTCGGGACGCCACACCGGACCATGGGAGCGGTCCTCGGGGGTGAAGACGAGCAGATCGTCACCGGTCTCCAGGTCGCGACGGTACAGGGTCGAGGTGAGGCGCCCCGCGGTCTCGTCCCAGGCAGCCAGGGTGTACAGCAGGTGCCGGCCGTCCGGGGACAGGTCCGCCACCGCCACGGTGCGCATGCTGCGCAGATCCTCGGGCACCATGGCGGCCGCCGGCGCGGTCACGAGCGCCGACAGGAGGAGAACCGCGATGATGCGGGCGTACCGGCTCATGCCTCCACGGTCTCCAGTTCGAGGAAGAAGAACGTTGCGATGGCGTAGAAGCCCACGATCATGGCCGCCTTCACGAGCCAGAAACCGAGGGGGGTCATGTCGCCCAGCAGCAGGAGGGTCGAGCTCTGGCTGCCGAAGAAGATCCCCGCCGCCCCGATGAGGAGGGCGCGCCCGTTGGGCACCTTGAGGTCGGCGCCGCAATCGGGGCACACGGCGCCCCAGAGGGCTGTGCCCGCGCGGGATGGGCCGAGGATCTGGGCCAGTGCCCGTCGCCACGGGAAAACATGGCCGCAGCCGGGGCAGGTGGGGTTGTTCACGGGGCGGCACCTCGAAGGGACTTTTTGTCGGCATCGACGGACGGGCTTGGGCAACGATAGCACGATCCCGTGCGGCGGCCCACTCCCGTCGCACCGGGGCGCGATCCGTGCTACGATTCGGCGCGGAAAACCAGGCGCTCGCGCTACCCGTCCACGGAAGGATCCGTCTGCGATGGTCCACATCCGCCGATCCGCCCTCATCATCCTGGCCCTGGCCCTCGGCCTGCTCGTCGGCAGCGGCTGCGGCGGGAGCGGCCCCTCGTCCCGCACCGACGGCGGCCGCCGGGCCCATCCCGTTTCCTGGCCGACGGGGACCGGGACCACCGTCCGTCAGCGTGCCGGCTGCGACCCCCTGCCCGGCGCCACCCTGCCCGGCGGCGAATTCGTCATGGCCCTCAACGGCCAGGTGATTCCCGACCGCGCCCCCGTACCCAACAACGAGGCCGAGCGCATCGTCTTCGCCCAGCTCTACGAGACCCTGGTGCGGGTCGGCTGCGACGGCGACCTGCGACCCGGCCTGGCCGACCATTGGTCCTGCACGGCGGACAGTTCGGTGTGGGTCTTCGCCCTGCGTCCCGACGCCACGTTCTGGGACGGTGCCCCGGTCACCGCCGCCTCCGTGCGCGCCGCCTGGTGCGACGGTGCGTCCCATCCGAGCAACACGTGCCGCCGGCCGCCCTGGTCCTGGCTCGACGCCCGTGCGGAGAGCGTGCAGGC
>JAUUZX010000172.1 GCA_030592025.1 bacterium
CCGCGGGCAACTACCTGGACGTGCTCGAGATCGACGCGGCCAGCAACACGGGCGTCGACAACATCCGTGAGCTGAGGGACATGGCCCAGTACTCGCCGAGCGAGGGCAGCAGCCGCGTCTTCATCATCGACGAGGTGCACATGCTCTCCAAAGGGGCCTTCAACGCGCTGTTGAAGATCCTCGAGGAACCGCCGGCCCGGGTGTATTTCTGCTTCGCGACCACCGAACCCAACAAGATCCCGCGCACGATCCTGTCCCGGTGCCAACGCTTCGATTTCCGGCTCCTGAGTCGGGACGAACTGGGTGGGCGCATGACCGAGATCGCCGCCGCCGAGGGGGTGGAGCTCGAGCCCGCGTCCCTGCGCCTGCTCGTGTCCCTGGCCGAGGGGAGCGTGCGCGACGGGCTGAGTCTGCTGGACCAGGTCATCGCCGGCTGCGAGGGGACGATCACCGAGCAGGACGTGGTCGACGCCTTCGGTCTCGTTCGTTCGGAGGTGTACCTCGAACTCAACGAGGCCATCATCGGCCGGGATCCGGCCCGGGCGCTCAGGCTGGTGGAGGAGCTGGCGTCCAGCGGCCAGAGCCTGGACGGCTTCGCCCGGGGGGTCGTCACCGGTTTCCGCAACCTGCTGCTGTTGAAGATCGACCCCGACCTCGCGGCCATGGTGGATCTGCCGCCGGACCTCGTGGAGCGGCTCAGCGGCCAGGCGGAGCATTTCGCCGAGCAGGACCTGCTGGCGCTCATCGACCTGGCGGGCACCCACTTCGAACGCATCCACCGCAGCACCCAGCCACGGATCCTGCTGGAAGCGAGCCTCGTGGAATACTGCCGGTTCGAGTCACGGGTCCTGCTATCGGATCTGGCCAGGCGCCTGGGCGGGTTGGCCGCGGGCGGCGGGTCGGCCACCGGCGATAGTGGCCAGACCCGGCAAGGGGCGCCCGGCCCCGGGAGTGGTGGGGGACCCCGCGGAACGTCGGCGCGGCCGGCGGCCCGCACGGCCGGGCAGAGCTGGGCGGCGCCGACGCCGGCGCCGACACCGGGGCCGACGGCACAACCCGCGGCAATGGAACCCGCGGCCAGGGGCCCGGTGACCACCGATGACGCGGACTGGACACGGCTCATCGACACGCTGATGGGCAAGACGCCCCGGGTGGCATCCTGCCTGATGCAGGGCCGGCCCGAACTCGACCTGGAGGCCGGCCGTCTCCGTGTGGTCTTCGCCGAAGACAAGGCGTTCCAGGTCAAGAGCATCTCCGAGGATATCGCCGCCATCATCGCCGCCACGGCCACGGTGTGGGGGCGGGAACTGAAGGTCGATCTGCACCTGGGCGAGGCGGGCCAGACCGACGTGCGCCGGGAGAAGATCCGCAAGGAAGTGGCGCCGACCCACCAGGAAGAACTGACCCAGGCCCGCGCGGGTGACCCGGCCCTCGACAGTCTCGTCGACACCATGGGCGGGAAACCCCTGCCGGAGACCGAGCGCGAGAACTGGGATTCGCCCGAACGCTGACACCGACCGCACATCACGACGCCGGCCGGCTCAGCCGGCCATGGGAGGCTGAGATGGACATTCGCATGTTGATGAAGCAGGCCCAGCAGATGCAGGCCAAGATGGCCAAGGCCCAGGAGGAACTGGCGGCCAAGGAGATCTTCGCCGAAGTGGGCGGGGGCCAGGTGAAGGTCGTCATGAACGGCAAGCACCGGGTCAAGAGCATCGAGATCGCGCCCGAGTGCGTCGATCCCGAGGACGTGGAGTTCCTGCAGGACCTGGTGATGGCCGCGGTGAACGAGGCCACGGACAAGGTCGACGCCTTGGTCGAGCAGGAGATGGGGTCGGTCACCGGCGGCATGAACATCCCGGGCATGAATCTGCCGGGCATGGGCTGACGGTGAATCCGTCGGGGGACATGCGCGACGGTGGCGAGTTCCAGTCGCCGGCCCTCGAGAGGCTGGTCAAGGGGCTGAGCCGCCTGCCCGGCCTGGGGCGCAAGTCGGCCACGCGCATCGCGCTGCATCTGGTGGCCAAGGAGTCGCCGGCGAGCGAGCTGGTGGCGGCCGTGGACGAGGCCAGGAGCCGGGTGACCAACTGCAGCCGCTGCGGGGCCATCACCGAGGCGGATCCGTGCCGCATCTGCATGTCCGAGCGCCGGGACCCGTCCCTGCTGTGCATCGTGGCGTCCCCGGTGGACGTCCTGCCCTTCGAGAAGGCCGGGTTCTACCGTGGACGCTACTTCGTGCTGGGGGGGCTGCTCTCACCCCTGGACGGGGTGCGCGCCGCCGACCTGCCCTTCGACCGGCTGGTCGGGCGCCTCGACGAGGACGACGTCAAGGAGGTCATCATCGCCCTGGACTCCAGCGTGGAGGGCGAGACGACGGCCCTGTACGTGCAGCAACTCTTCGAGGGTCGCGATCTGCGCCTGACCCGCCTGGCCACGGGCATCCCCGTGGGCGGCGCCCTGGCCTACACCGACGAGGTCACCCTGCAGCGAGCCTACCAGTTCCGTCGCGGTTTCTGATCCCTCCGGCCCGCCCGCTAAATTCCCGTCAAGCCCCCGGCCGATCCGTCGATAAGCCTCGTATAGGGTATCGGCACATAACGGGTGCGGGCATGGTCCGCGCCGCCGAGGAGTGACTCATGGTCAGAGCCGAATGGGCCATTTTCGAAGAAGACTATTGGGCGATCAACAACGTCCTGGACGATCTGTTGGCCAGCAGCCGCGCCCGCAACGTGCTGCTGATCGACCGTACGGGACAGCTCATCACCCAATGCGGCCCCGAGGTGGACTTTGATCTGACCAGCTTCGCCTCCCTCTGTGCCGCCGACTTCGAGGCCAACTACCAGATCGCCCGTCTCATCGGCGAGAAGGACTTCAGCACCCTCTACCACCAGGGGGCGCGGGACAGCATGTACCTCGGCAAGATCAAACGGGGTGTGGTGCTGGTCGTCATCTTCCGCAAGGACACGACCCTGGGCCTGGTGCGTCTGCGCGTGAAAAGGGCGGTCGAGGAACTCGATGCGATCATCGAAAACCTCTACGAGAAGCTGGAGTACCGCAACGAGGAATACGACACCTTCGACGAGGACTTTACCGAAGGTGTGGAAGCCGAGATCGACAACCTGTTCGTCGAGTGACGAGAGCCTTCTGGACCGAGTCTGGACAAAAGGGGTAACACCGTGTCGCTGATCAATTACTCGTCGCGCGAGATCAACTGCAAGATCGTCTACTACGGACCGGGTCTCGGTGGCAAGACCACCAACATCCAGTACGTGTACGAGAAGCTCGCCCCCGAGACCAAGGGCAAGCTCGTGACGCTCGCCACCGAGATGGACCGGACCCTCTTCTTCGATTTCCTGCCCCTGGAACTCGGCGAGGTCAAGGGTTTCAAGACGCGCTTCCACCTCTACACGGTGCCCGGCCAAGTGTACTACAACGCCAGCCGCAAGCTCATCCTGCGCGGCGTCGACGGACTCGTGTTCGTGGCCGACAGCAGCGAGGCGCGCTTCGACGCCAACATCGAGGCCCTGTACAACCTGCACGACAACCTCAAGGAGTACGATCTCGACCTCAAGGAGATCCCCTTCGTCATGCAGTGGAACAAGCGGGACGTGCCCGACGCCCTCCCCGTCGAGGAACTCGTCGAGGAACTGAACCCCGAGGGCTACGAATACTTCGAGGGGATCGCGGTCAAGGGCGTGGGTGTATTCGACACCCTCAAGTGCGTCGCCAAGCAGGTGCTTCGCCAACTCCAGGCCACCTGACCCGGGCCCATATCGACGGTACGGACGCGCCTCCCGACGGGGGGCGCGTTCTTTTGTCGTGCCGCGGGGCACACTCCTTGCAGTGTCTCCTCCATGACGAACGGTCGTCGCCGGAGAAAAGTGGAACGGGCGCGGCGGCCGACAGCCTGGAGAGACGCCATGACGAACGACAGGAAACTCTGGGTCATCGACACCGATGACGATCCCGAGATCACCAGCCTCGGCGAGGTCTTTACGGAAGCGCCGACGCCGGCTCCGCCCCGTCCTTCCACCGTGAGGCATCATGCGCCGCCGCCCGCCTCCGCGAGGAAGCCGGCGCGACGCGTGGAGCACGGGCCACGATTGCACTCTGCAATCCTTCTGTCGTTGGCCTACCTGCTGGGGCCGGTCTCCCTGCTGTTGACTTCCCGCGGCCGGCGCAGCGGCATGTGGACCGGGTTGGCCACGCTGTGTTCCGCCTCGACCCTCGTGGTGGTCGCCGGTTGGTGGGCGATGTTCCGTGGGCAGCTGCCCCCCGGCGTGCTGCCTGCCCTGATGATCACCACCGTCGTGACCACGGTGGTGGCGGCGACGGTCTGGAGCCGGGGGCTGCACCTCCTGCTGACGTCGCACCGCTTCCCCCATAAGCCCTGGCCGGCGTGGTTGCAGAACCCGTGGTTCGCTCTCCTGGGCGGGCTCGTGGCGCCGGGTAGCTCGCTGGTCATCGCCCGTCGTCCGGCGGCGGCGGTCTGGTCCGCGTGGTTGACCTGGCCGGGCCTGCTGGCCGTGCTGCTGCTCGCGCCGATCCCCCTGGTCTGGCGTCATCGCGCTGCTTTCTCCACGGTGGGTGTGGGCCCCGACCTGCTGGAGTACGGGTTCGTGGCGACCACGCTGATCGCTGTCGTGGGGATGCTGTACTGGGTCGCCCAGGCCCTCACCGGTGCGCGGGCGGTGGCCGCGCGCACCGGTCGTTGGCAGTCCACGCGGGGCGACTGGTCCGGGGTGGCCCTCGCCGCGGCCATCGTCGTGTTCATGGCGACGGCCCAGCCGTTGGTGGTGGCGACGGACCTGTCCCACTACGCGACGGTGATGTCGGACCAGGGCTACCGGGTGTTGCCCCTGGGCCTGAACGTGGCGGCGCAGCGACTCGACCCGGGCCAGATGGCCTACGCGCTGCAGAGCGCCGACCTCTTCGTGGCGCGGGGGGATGTGGTCACGGCCGACCTCGTGCGAGCGGACCTCGAACGGAAGTTGCGACCGTATCTGGGCGCCCTGGCCCGGGCCGAGGCGGCGCGGGCCCATGCCGCGTCGACGCCGAGCGGGCCGCCTCCGGCGTTGCACCCGTTCCGCGGCACGGAGCCCGAACCGCCGGTGGCCCTTGCCGCGGCGGTGCCCCGTCCCGTCGCCCC
>JAUUZX010000242.1 GCA_030592025.1 bacterium
GGCAGCCTGTACCTGAGCGTCACCCGCATGGCCGTGACCGGCACGGTGCTGCGTGGCGACGAGACCGTCGCCGTCGAGGGCCTGGCCTGGCTCGATCACGAGATCTTCACCAGCGCCCTGGGCCCGCGGCAGACCGGATGGGACTGGCTCGCCCTCCAACTCGACGACGGACGGGAGCTGATGGTGTACCGCCTGCGCGGCGCCGACGGAGCCCCGGACTTCGCCCTCGGCACCCTCGTGAGCCCCGACGGCACATCAGCCTCCCTGGCCGCGGACGCCTGGACCTGGACGCCCGCCGCTACCTGGACCAGCCCCACCACGGAGGTCGTCTACCCGGTGACCTGGCGCCTGCGGGTACCGGGCGCCGGCATCGACGTCGAGCTCATCGCCATCATGGACGCCCAGGAGAACGTGTCTGGACGCTCGGGCGTCCACTACTGGGAGGGTGCGGTGACGGCCCACGCCGCGGGGCGGCCGGTCGGGCGCGGGTTCGTCGAGCTCACTGGTTACGGCGAAGGAAGCCGTCCGCCCGTTGACTAGTTAGGTTGTGCCTTCGAAATTGTGTCCGGTCGAAATGTAACTGGATTCTAATGTCCAACCATCAAGCGGTCACGGTCAGAGTTCAAAAACTCAGGCTCGGGAACGGGCAGACACAATTTCAGAGGCACAACCAAAGGAGAGCCCCGTGAAAATCGTCCTGCTCGTGCTGGCCGCCATGGTCGTCGTCGGCGTCGCCACCGCCCTCTTCGTGCTGCGCGGCGCCCTGGCCGGCGGCACCCAGTCCCCTCCGCGCGAGGCCGCGGGAACCCTGTGGGACTTCGAAGTCACGACCCTCGAGGGCGAACCTGCGCCCCTCTCCGCTTACCGCGGCCAGGTGGTCCTGGTGGTGAACGTCGCCAGCAAATGCGGCCTCACCCCCCAGTACGCAGGCCTCGAGGCGCTCCACGGCGCGAAGCAGGACGCCGGTCTGGCTGTCCTCGCCTTCCCCAGCAACGACTTCATGGGCCAGGAGCCCGGCACCCCGGCGGAGATCCGCGAGTTCTGCACGTCGAACTACGCCGTGACCTTCCCCCTCTTTGCGAAAACCAGGGTCAAGGGCGACGACAAGGACGCCCTCTACACCTGGCTCACCTCGGGTGGTCTCGAGGAGCCGACCTGGAATTTCACGAAGTACCTGGTGGGAAGGGACGGCAAGGTGCGCGCGCGTTTCGGGCCCCGCACCAAGCCCGACGACCCGGAGCTGGCGGCGGCTATCGACGCCGCGTTGGCGGAGTAGAATCAAGCGAAGCGGTCCGCCAACCTGTGGACGAGGTAGCTGCTCTCGGCCAGCGCCTGCTCGGCAAAATCGCCGAAGAACTCCCGCACTCGACCAAATTCGGCGACGAAGCCGTCCTTGTCGTCGGCACGCACCAACTCGGCCAGGCGGCCGTGGTGCTCCAGGAAGGCCAGCAGCAGATCGCGCCGCGCGGGGTCCGCGAAGACGATGTCCGCGTACAGTTCGGGATTCTGGGCGAAGATGCGGCCGGTGAGCATGAGCTCGGCCCGGTAGATGGGGCTGCTCAGGTCGAGCATGTTCCGGGGGTCGAGCCCCTGGTCCATGAGGAACGAGCCGTGGAGCAGGGCCAGGAAGTGGCGCAGGCCCTGGACCAGGTGCATGCCCTCGTCGTGGCGCGCGGCGGGCATCTCGGCCACGCGCATGCCCCACAGGCGGAACTGCTCGAGCAGCCAGGCGCCGCCGTCCGGGTCCCGGCCCGGGCACACCACCAAGAGTTGCTTGGAGAGGTCGTGGACGTCGGGGCCATGCAATGGGTGCAGCCCCAGCACGGGACCGGGGTGGGCGGCGAGCATGGCGGCCACCGGTTCGGTCTTGAGACTGGTGAAGTCGGCCAGCAGCGTGCCCGGGTCCAGCAGGGGGGCCAGGCGCGCGATCACGGCCGCCGTCTCCCGGATAGGGACGGTGACCACCGCCGCGTCGCAACCGGCGCAGAGAGCGGGTGCGCCGCCCCAGTCATCCGCGTCCAGCACCCGCACCTCATGGCCGCTGCGGGCGAACATGTCGGCGTAGAGCGAGCCCATGCGCCCCCGGCCACCGACCACCAGCACCGTGCGCGGCGCCCCCACCCGGGGGATGGACCCCGTGGACTGGCGAGCCCGCGAGGCGCCCATGATCATGCGCAGGAAGTCCTCGGCCCAGTCGGGGTCGAGACCGCGCCCGGTCGCGGCGGAGCGGAAGGAGGCCACCTTGGCGTCCTCCCGGGCGGGCACGAAGATGGGCAACCCCTCGCGCTGCTTGGTGACCAGCACCTCGGCCAGCAGCCCGCCCCGCTCGGCCAGGAGGTCGAGGATGCCCAGGTCGATGGCGTCGATGCGGGCGCGCGGGCCGGCTAATGGGTCGGGATGATCGGGGTCGGGCTGAACGGGATCGGGCTGAACGGGGTCCGTCATGGTCGCCTCTCGAGTCGGGGGATGAACCTGGAATCCGGACCCATCCTATCGCCACCGGCGTCTCCCGGAAACCAAAACCCCGGTGGGAATCCTTTCCCACCGGGGTCTCATGGCAATCCCTTGCCTGGTTGTCGCTCCGTCGAACCGGACGAAACGCCTTGGCGCTACGAACAACCCGTCGTGGCGCCGCAGTTGTGGCACTTGTAGCAGGCGCCGCTGCGCACCGTCACCGAGCCGCACTCGGGGCAGGGCGGGCTGTCGGCCTGCTGCTGGTAAACCTCGTGCTCCTTCTTTTCGTCGTACACGATGCGGGTCTGCCCACCGGCCGAAGCCTCCATGGCCAGCTTGCCCTCGATGGCCTGGGCCCTGGCCGCCTTGAGCACCTCGGACTCGGCCACGTCCGCCGCCCCGTCGGGCTGGGTGCCGTCCGCGTCGCCGACATGGTCGCCGAACTTCAGGTCCATCCAGCGGAAGATGTAGTCCATGACCGACTTGGCGATGGGGATCTTCTTGTTGCTGGTGAAGCCGCTGGGCTCGAAGCGGGCGTGGCTGAACTTGTTGATCAGCACCTTCAGGGGCACGCCGTACTGGAGCATGATGGACACGCTGGTGGCGAAGCTGTCCATGAGACCGCTGACCACCGAGCCCTCCTTGGCCATGGAGATGAACATCTCGCCGGGCTTGCCGTTGGGGTAGAGCCCCACGGTGATGTAGCCCTCGTGGCCGCTGATGGAGAACTTGTGGGTGATGGCCTGCCGCTCGTCGGGCAGACGGTGGCGCTGGGGCTTGGGCGGCGCCTGGGTGTTCGGGTTCTTGGCCTCGTCCGCCTGCTTGCTGGTGTTCAGGGGCTGCAGACGCTTGCTGCCGTCGCGGTACACCGCCACGGCCTTGAGGCCCATCTTCCAGGCCTCCATGTAGGTCTGCCCGATCTCGTCGACGGTGGCCTCGTTGGGCATGTTCACCGTCTTGCTGATGGCCCCCGACAGGAACGGCTGCACCGCCGACATCATGCGCAGGTGCCCCATGTAGTCGATCGAGCGCTTGCCGTTGGCCGGCCGGAACGCGCAGTCGAACACCGGCAGGTGCTCGGGCTTCAGGTCCGGCGCCCCCTCGATGGTCTCCTTGTCGCCGATGTGGGCGATGATGTTCTCGATCTCCTCTTCCTCGTAACCCAGGCGCTCGAGGGCGTCGGGCACGGTGTTGTTGACGATCTTCATCATGCCGCCGTCCACCAGCTTCTTGTACTTGATGAGCGCGATGTCCGGCTCCACGCCGGTGGTGTCGCAGTCCATCATGAAGCCGATGGTGCCCGTGGGGGCCAGCACCGTGACCTGGCTGTTGCGGTAGCCGTAGTCGTGACCCAGGGCGTAGGCGTCGCGCCAGACGGTTTCCGCCTCCTCGAGCATGCGCTCGGGCACGCGGTTGGCGTTGATGTTGTTCACCGCCGCCCGGTGCATGCGGATGACCTCGAGCATGGGCTCGCGGTTCTCGGGGTAGCCCTCGAAGGGACCGATGTGACTGGCGATCTCGGCGGACGTCAGGTAGGCCTGGCCGCACAGCAACGCCGTGATGGCCGCCGCGTAGTCCCGCCCCTCGTCGCTGTCGTAGGGCAGCCCACGGTCCATGAGCAGGGCGCCGAGGTTGGCGTAGCCCAGGCCCAGGGGCCGGAACTTGTGGCTGTTGTCCTCGATCTCCACCCGCGGATAGCTGCTGTTGCCGACGATGATCTCCATGGCCAGGGTCACGATGCGGGAGGCGTGGCGGAACGACTCGACGTCGAACTCGCCATCGTCCGTACGGAACTTCATGAGGTTCAGCGAGGCCAGATTGCAGGCCGAGTTGTCCAGGAACATGTACTCGCTGCAGGGGTTCGACGCGTGGATGCGGTCGGTGCTCTTGCACGTATGCCAGTCGTTGATGGTGGTGTCGAACTGCATGCCCGGATCGCCGCAGAC
>JAUUZX010000456.1 GCA_030592025.1 bacterium
CATCACGAAGGCCATGCTCCTGGAGATGCTGGTGCAGGTGGGGCTGGTCAAGAGCCCGGCATGACCCCGGTCGTGAAGTAGCTCCGCAACTCGGCGGCGCTGAGGGTGTTCAGGATGCTGCTGCAGAACAGTCCCGCATTCTGGGCCAACTCGGCGCCGTGGCGGAAGTCGACCAGCCGCGCCGCCCGGTGGGCGTCCGGGCTGATGGCCATGGCCACCCCCAGATTCTGGGCTCGTCGGCAACTCTCCCAATCCAACTCCGCGCAGCAGGGATTCGCGTTGATCTCCACCGCCGTGCCGCCGGCCGCCGCCGCGGTGAGCACCTCGTCCATGTTCAGCACACCGTTGCTGCGCCGCAGCATGAAGTCGCCCACGGGGCGCCCCAGGATCGTGACCCGCGAGTTCGAGGCCACGGCCACGACCTGGGCCGTGAGGGAACCCTCCGCGAAACCGTCGGTGTCGGGCACCGAGGCGATCACATAGTCGAAGAAGTCGAGGGTGTCGTTGTCCAGGTTGAGGTTGCCGTCGGGATCGGCGTCGACCTCGACGCCCTGGAAGAGATCCACGTCCGGGAACTTCTTCCGCAATCCATCGAGCTCCCGGCGCTGGGATTCGGCCTCTTCGAGGGTCATGCCGTCGGGGTGGACGGTGGACCGGAAGTGGTCGCTGATGCCCAGGTACTCCAGCCCGATCTCGCGGGCGGTGACGACCATGGATTCGATGGTGTGGGCGCCGTCGCAGTAGCGGCTGTGGCTGTGCAGGATGCCCTTGATGTCGCAGGGCCGCACGAGGTCGTAGGGTGCGGCGCTCCCCAGGTCGGTGAGTTCGTCGAGGGTGTGGCGGCCGGTTTTGTCGTCGGCGCCGTCCACCTGCTCGGCCTGCTGGGAGCCGGGACCGTCCCCGTCCTCGCCTCGTTGCTCGTCAAAGCTGTCGCCATCAAACATGTTCACCAACGCGGGTTGGGCGTGGGGCCGGTTCGCAGCGGGGCTTGCTTCGCCCCCTGTCACCTGACCGCAACGCGGTGATGGCGCCTCGAGGCACCGGTCGCGCACCGTCGCAAATCACGTTAATTCCGGTCGGGAGGGACCGCAACCTTCCCGGAGCGACCCTGCTCCGGGAAGATCACAGCCGACGGGGTTCCCCGCTTGAACGCAGGTAGCCCGTGAGGCGGGGTTCGAGGCTAGTAGCTGCCCCATTTCTGCTTGCCGGGCAGGTAGTAGCTCGGCAGCAGGAAGCGGAACATGCGGGCCAGGCCGCGGGAGCGTTCGACGTTGTCCAGGCTCTCGTCGTGCAGGTCGTCCAGGCCGCCGTCGTACATCTCGGCGAAGAGTTCCCGGGCCGCCTCGGAGCGTTCATCGTCGGTGGCGTACTCGTCGCGCAGACGGTTCAGCTCGCCGTAGTCCAGGAAGTAGCCGCCGCACTTGGCGCACTCGTCGATCTCGATGTCGCGGTTGACGCTGGTGCAGTGCCGCATCATGGCGATGCCGTCGCAGCGGGGGCAATCGCGCTTCGCGGCGGTGTTGACGGTGATCGTCTCGTCGCGCTTGGCATCGAGCAGGTCGGCGCCCACGGCCTCGTGCTGCTCGTCGACCTTCTTCAGTTCGAGCCAGTCGAACCACAGGCCGCCACAGCCGCCCTGGCAGACATCGACGGCGACGTCGTGGACTTTCGTCTCGGTCATCTCATGGGCACAAGCCGGACACTTCACAGCGGTCCTCCCTCTCTGGTGACAGGCGCGCCGGGACGATCGGTCGCCCAGGACGCGGGATCTTCGTCGTCTATCGGCAGCCCGGTCACCGGACGTTAGCGCCGATTTCCACGGCTTGCCGAGCGGGGGGAAACACCGGTACCGTTTCGTGCGTCCATGCGGTACGAATCAAGCCGCTCTCACCCGTTCCGGAAGGACCCCCAGGTGCACATCGACTACCTGTTCAAGGCGCCGCGCATGGTGGTGACGACAGCCGATGGGGAGACGCGGGAGGTGATGTAGCGAGGGGCGGCGTCAGAGGGTGATCACCTTGTCGGCCGCCCATTGCAGCCCGACGATGTCCTTCATGCCGCCTGCCTTACCCACCGCGAGGTCGTCGAACAGACTCAGGAAATTCAGGCACGTCGTGCACACCACCAGCTCGACACCCTTGCCCTCCAGCGAACGCAACTCCTCCAGCACCGGCGACCCCTCCACCGCGAGCTTCACGCCCTCGGCGTAGAAGCAGATGGCCCGGGGCAGGCGGTCGTCCAGATCGAGCACGTTGAGGAACGCGCCGGCGAGCTTGTGGCTCAGGGCGGTGTCGGCCCGGCCCATGCCGTCCCGGTTGATGACGACGACGGTGTTGACGACCTCGGTCATGGGGAGCTCCTCGGGAAGGGCACGAAGGCCAACAGCGAAGCCGGGTACTTGTCGGTCATGAGCAGGAAACCCCGGTCACCCAGACGGGCGACGGCCTCCCAGTTGCGGCACTCGCCGTCGGCGCGGGGCGCCAGCCACAGGGGCGGCCGGTCCGTGCGCACGATGCGGTCCTCCAGCAGTTGCAGCTCGAGCAGACGCTCGACACAACGCTGGGGCCCGAGCCACGGCGGCGCCCCATGGCGCGCCACCTCGGGATCCGGCGCGGGCTTCAGCTTCCAACGGTCCGGTGGCCAAAAGTAGTTCAACACCCAGAAGCGGCCCTCGTCGTCCAGCTCCGTGGCGTCGGTCACCCGATACTCGATGGACGGGAAGGGGATGGCCCCCAGGGACGCCAGGTCCAGGCCAAAGACCTGGGCCACCGGCTCC
>JAUUZX010000155.1 GCA_030592025.1 bacterium
CATGAATGAATTCGGGGAGATACCACGGGTCCTGCTGTGGAACGACTCCGGTCTGGTCAATACCAGCAATGACTGGCCCGAGGCCATGATCGCCACCGGTCTGTTCCCAGGGGTCGGCTTCGACACCTACCGCACCACCGCCCCGGGGTACAACCAGCAGAACGGCTTGGGCGGCGTCAGAATAGAGATACTCGCCCGCTACGAGACCATCATCTACAGCGGCGGCAATTATTCTTGGGAACCGCTCGAATACTACGACATTTTCGCACTTGATTCCTTCCTTCACCTGGGGGAAAAGAGTCTCATCGTGGCGGGCAACCACACGATCTCCCAGCTGGCCGCCAGCCTCGAAGGTGCGGAATTGTCCTCTGATTTCCTCGGCGTGCAGCCGGACGGCGCCGGCACCCTCACCTACGACCAATCCGTCTTCGCCCTGGCCGGCAATCCGGTCTTTGACGACGGCGACAACTGGACCGTCGACGGCTCCTGCCCCTATGTCATGACCTTCGATGCCATCGTCCCCACGACCAGCGACGGCGCCGAGCCCCTGGCGGAGTTCGCGCCTGTGGGCACCTTGCCCTACCTCGCCGCCAGTCGTAACTACAGGGCCGGATATGGCGCAACCTCCTTCGTCTTCCCCTACGACCTGAACTACACCACTGATGGGTCCAAGGCCGGGGAAAAGAGCTTCATGCTCATGTCCTCCCTCCTGGAGGACGTCTTCATCTCCCTCGACTACGGCGCGGTGCCCTGCTTCCTGCAGACCTGCGACTTCACCGTGGCCGACGGGACGGTGGAGGCGAGTTGGCTCGTTTCGGGGGCCGCCCTGACCGATGACTTCCGTCTCGAAGCCGCAGGGCCCGACGGCGCGCGGGTCGTCCCACACACCCGGACTTCCGAGGACCGGTTCACGGCCCTGGACGACTCGCCGTTGCTGCGGGCCGGGGGCACCATCGCTTACACCCTCTACTACCGCAACGCGGCGGACAACTGGTACGCCATCCACGACGCCGAGGTCAAAGTCGGCGCCGCCGTGCCCTTCGTCACCCAACTGACGGGCGCCTTCCCCAACCCGTTCAACCCGCAGACCGAGATCGCCTTCTCCCTCGACCGGAAGCAGACGGTTGAGATCTCGGTCTACGACATCAGCGGACGGCAGATCGTCACCCTGATCAACGACACCTGGGACGCCGGGCCCCACACCGTCGTGTGGAAAGGCGACGACGCCACCGGCCGTCGGGCCTCATCGGGCACGTACTTCGTCCAGATGCGGACGGCGAACCTGGTGGAGTCGGAGAAGATCATGCTCGTGAAATAGCCTGTATCGCTCGACCGGCCCCGGGGCGTATGCTCCGGGGCCATTTTTATCTGTTCCCCTTGACCTTACGCCTCCTTTTCGCTATACTTTCGCCATTGGGTTCCTCCCGGATTCGAGATTTTGGAATGCTTCCCGTTTTTGCCCCAGGGCGCTCTGCTCCCGAGGCCGACCGCGCCTTGCGCTCCGCCTGCCAGGCCGAGGCCGACGCTCGCCGCTGCGCCGTCCTCTGGTTCGGCGACATCCTCACCCGACGCCTCTACCGCGACCTCGGCCACGCCTCCATGCAGCAGTACGCCCGCTGCGCTCTCGGTTTTTCCGAGACCCGCACATCCGATTTCATGCACCTCGTCCGCAAGCTCGACCGGCTGCCCGCCGTCCGCGAAGCCCTGCCCGACATCGGCTACACCAAGGCGCGGCAGATCGTGCGCGTGGCCTCGCCGCGCACCGAGGCCCGGTGGGTCGATCTCGCACGGAACAGCAGCCGGCGTGAGTTGGCGGACAAGGTGAAGCAAGTGACGGCCCGGGCCAGGAAAAAGCCGGCAGCGGCGTTGTTCGAGGAGCCCGAAACCCTCGCTGCCGAAGTGCCGGTTCGCGTGGGCATCGAGTTCACCCCCGAGCAGCACGCGCGGTGGGAAGGGTTGTGGGAGAAGCTGGCCAAGCGGGGGGTGACCGGAGGACGGGCCGAGATGCTGCTCGACGCGTTGGCGTGCAAACTCGAGGAGGCAACGGGCGACAAGGCAACGGCTTCCAAAGCAACCGCCCCCCGGGGGGC
Organism: bacterium; assembly: GCA_030592025.1. The sequence goes on from JAUUZX010000155.1 coordinate 2,091, forward strand.
GGTCCCGCCGGTGCAGGTCCACGTCCACCGGTGCCCCGATTGCGGGCGCGCCGAAACCGGCGGGCAGCGATGGGGCCGGGCGGACACCGAACGCCTCACCTGCGACGCGGCGATCAGCGTCCCCGGCCAGCGCAACACCACGACGATCCCGCCGCGCACCCGTCGGCAGGTGCTGGCCAGGGACCGCCATCGGTGCCAAGCGCCGGGCTGTGGCCACACGCGTTTTCTGGAGGTCCATCACCGAGAGCCGCGAGAGAGGGGCGGCACCAACGATCCTGCGAACCTCATCACCCTATGCGGGGCCTGCCATCGCCTCTGGCACGAGCGGCGGGCGCGGGAGTGAGCGCCGTGGCGGTCGTCCCACATTGCATCATCATGTAGGCGCCAACGAGTTGAACCATCCTCCGACACACGGAGTTACGCCATGTACATCGCCATGAATCGATTCCCCATTGCCCCGGGCCGTGAAGAGGTCTTCGAGAAGATCTGGCGCGACCGCGACTCGCAACTCGACCAGGTGCCCGGGTTCCGCGAGTTCCGACTGCTGCGGGGCGCGACCACCGACGAGAGCACGATCTTCGTCTCCCACTCGCTGTGGGATTCCTACGAGGTTTTCCACGCCTGGACCGAGTCCGACGCCTTCAAGCAGGCCCACGGCAAGTCCCGCGCGCCCGAGGGCACGTACCTCGGCCCGCCGCAGTTCGAGGGGTACACCGTCGTGCTGTGAGCTACTTCTTCAGGCTCGCGGCAAACTCCTTGCGGAACTTCGCCAGCTTGGGGTTGATGACCACCTGGCAGTAGCCCTGCGCCGCGTTGTTGGCGTAGTAGTCCTGATGGTAGTCCTCGGCCTTGTGGAACTTGTGGAGTGACGTGACCTCGGTCACCACGCTGTTGGACCAGGCGCCCGACGCGTTCAACGCCGCGATGGCGGCTTCGGCGATGAGGCGCTGGTCGTCGCTGTGGGTGAAGATGGCCGAGCGGTACTGGGTGCCGACGTCCGCGCCCTGGCGGTTGAGGGTCGTCGGGTCGTGGATGGAGAAGAACACGCCCAGGATGTCGGCGAAGCTGGCCACGGCCGGATTGAAGGTGATCTGGACGACCTCGGCGTGGCCGCTTTCGCCGCTGCAGATCTCCTTGTAGGTCGGGTCGACGGTGCGGCCGCCGGCGTAGCCGCTCTCCACCTGGGTCACGCCCTTCAGTTCCTCGTAGACGGCTTCCAGGCACCAGAAACAACCGCCGCCGAGGGTGGCCGTTTCCAGGTCGGCCGCACGGTTTTCGGCAGCCGCACGGGTTTCCGCAGCCGCGCGGGCCTCGTTCGTGTCGGTCATGACGATCCATCCTCCCAGAACCGCCAGGCACAGCGTGGCGGCGATCGAAGTGTTGCGAAATCTCATGTTGGGGCCTCCCCCGTTGCGTGTCCGGTTGCCGTCACCGCTTCGTTCCGCTATGGTCGGAAGGGAGGGCCATGGGCGCGATCCTTGGAATCGGAACCGTTCTCGGTACGGTCATGCTTCTGTTGACTGGCATGAATGCAAACCCTCGCGACGACGGCGACCACGCCACCGAACGCCGGGCCATGGTGCGCGCCGTCGAGGCCGATGTGCGCCGCAACCCCGATGTCCTGGGCCGCGCCGCACTCTCGACGACGGTGCACACCGCCCTGCTCGCGGTGCCCCGGCACGAGTTCGTGCCCCACACCTTCCGCATCCACGCCTATGAAAACCGGGCCCGGCCCATCGGCCGGGGCCAGACCATCAGCCAGCCCACCATCGTCGCGATGATGACCGACCTGCTGGCCCTCGCCCCCGGGGACACGGTGCTCGAGGTGGGCACCGGTTCGGGCTACCAGGCCGCCGTGCTGGCCGAGGTCCTCACTGAAGGGTACGTGCACACCATCGAAATCGTGACCGACCTGGCCCGCACCGCCCGCATGCGATTGCGGGTCATGGGCTACGACAACGTACGGGTGCACGAGGGGGATGGCTACGCGGGGCTGCCGAGCCACGGGCCCTTCCAGGGCGTCATGGTCACCGCGGCGGCCGATGCGATCCCGCCGGCGCTCATCGAGCAGCTCGCGCCCGGCGGCCGGCTGGTCATGCCCCTGGGCCCCCGCGAGGAAACCCAGTGGCTGACGGTCGTCACGAAGGACCTGGACGGGGCGCTCACCCGCAGGGTCGTGCTGGCGGTGAGGTTCGTGCCGTTGACGGGGGAGGTCGAGGGGCAGTAGCGGTTTGCCGCACCAATCCCGGTTGAGGATTACCCTCCGTTGAGTTAACTATGGGTTTCCCGGTGGGCCTCCGGTCCGCCGTCCTGCTTCGACCCCTGCCCCGGGACGGTCCCATGCGCCACGACGCCATCGGAGTCATCGATTTCGGCGGGCAGTACGCCCATCTCATCGCCACCAAGGTCCGGCGCGCCCACGTGCTGGCCGAGATCCGCCAGCCCGAGGACCCCATCGAGGCCTTCGCCGGCTACCAGGGGCTCATCCTCAGCGGCAGCCCCGCCCTGGCGTCCTTCGGCGAGGATTCGGGCTACAACAAGGCCATCTACGACCTCGACATCCCCATCCTGGGCTTCTGCTTCGGTCACCAGGAGATCGCCAAGCACTACGGCGGCACCGTCATCAACGGCAAGCAGGAATGGGGTCACGCCGACCTGCACCTGAACCGCGAGCACCCGCTCTTCGCCGGCCTGGGCCCGGTGGAGCAGGTGTGGATGAGCCACTTCGACAGCGTGACGGCCGTGGGGCCGGACTTCGAGGAACTGGGCTCCACGGTCCTCGGCGAGGACAGCGAGCCCCATCGGTACGCGGCCATCGGCAGCGACAAGCTGCGGCGCTACGGCTTCCAGTTCCATCCCGAGGTGGACGACACCCTTCATGGCGACGAGATGATCGCCAACTTCGCCCTGGGCATCTGCGGCTGCCGCCCCACCTGGACCATGGACAGCTTCGTCCAGGACGAGATCGACAAGATCAGGGACCAGGTGGGCGACGGGGCGGTCTTCCTGCTGGCCAGCGGCGGCGTGGACTCCACCGTGGCCGCCAAGCTCTTCGCCGAGGCCCTGGGTCCCGAGCGGCTGAAGCTCCTCCACGTGGACAACGGCCTCATGCGCAAGGACGAGTCCGCCGCCGTGGTCGAGATGTTCCGGGAGTTCGGCCTGAACGAGAACTTCCACTTCATCGACGCCAGCGACACCTTCCTCGCGGCCCTCGATGGCAAGATCGAGCCCGAGGCCAAGCGGCGGGCCATCGGCGACACCTTCATCGACGTCTTCGAGAGCGAGGCCCGCCGCCTGGGCATCACCGACCACCTGCTGGGCCAGGGCACCATCTACCCCGACACCATCGAGACCGG
>JAUUZX010000110.1 GCA_030592025.1 bacterium
CGAAAATGTCCCACTTTTGTTCGAGCGAAGCCGAGAACACAAACGTTTAATCAAGCCCCGTTGTCATCGCGAGCGAAGCCGAGCGGCTGCCAGATGTTAACTGTCCCGGGGCAGCACCGTGGGCGAACCCTGGGGGTCAAGGTAAGTATTGACGCCGATGATCGGCAACTCCCCCGTGTGCTTCAGGGTCTCGTAGTGGAGGGACTCCTCCTGGATCTTCGTGCGCTGGTACATGCGTTCCATGGCCCCGAGCACGCCGCCGCGCTCGCTCAGGCTGCCGAACTCCTTGAGCACGGCGTCCTCCACCAGGTCGGTCAGTTCCTCGATGATGAACGAGCCCTGCAGGGGGTTCTCGTTCTTCGCCAGCCCCAGTTCCTTGCCGATGATGAGCTGGATGGCCATGGCCCGGCGCACGCTCTCCTCGGTGGGCGTCGTGATGGCCTCGTCGTAGGCGTTGGTGTGGAGGGAGTTGCAATTGTCGTAGATGGCGTACAGGGCCTGCAACGTGGTGCGGATGTCGTTGAAGTCGATCTCCTGGGCATGGAGCGACCGGCCCGAGGTCTGGATGTGGTACTTGAGCATCTGGCTGCGCTCGTTGCCCCCGTACACGTGCTTGATCGCCTTGGCCCAGATGCGCCGCGCGACCCGCCCCATGACCGCGTACTCCGGGTCCATGCCGTTGCTGAAGAAGAACGACAGGTTGGGCGCGAAGCTGTCGATGGGCATGCCCCGCGAGAGGTAGTACTCCACGAAGGTGAAGCCGTTGGCCAGGGTGAAGGCGAGCTGGCTGATGGGGTTGGCGCCGGCCTCGGCGATGTGGTAGCCGCTGATGGACACCGAGTAGAAGTTGCGCACCCCGTGGTCCATGAAGCTCTGCTGGATGTCACCCATCATGCGCAGGGCGAACTCCGTGGAGAAGATGCAGGTGTTCTGGGCCTGGTCCTCCTTGAGGATATCGGCCTGGACCGTGCCCCGCACCGCACGCAGGGTGTCGGCCTTGATGCGCGCGTAGGTCTCGGGGTCGACGACCTGGTCGCCGCTCACCCCCAGCAGCAGGAGGCCGAGGCCGTCGTTGCCCACGGGCAGGTCGCCGTTGTAGACCGGGCGCGGCGTCCCCTTCTCCCGGTAGATGGCCTCGATCTTCGCCGTCACCTCGTCCGCCAAGCCGTGCTCGCGCAGGTGCTTCTCGCAGCCCTGGTCGATGGCCGCGTTCATGAAGAAGGCGAGCATCATGGGCGCGGGGCCGTTGATGGTCATGGAGACCGAGGTGGTCGGCGCCGTCAGGTCGAAGCCCGAGTAGAGCTTCTTGGCGTCGTCGACCGTGGCGACGGAGACGCCGCTGTTGCCCACCTTGCCGAAGATGTCGGGGCGGCGGTCCGGGTCCTCGCCGTAGAGGGTAACCGAGTCGAAGGCCGTCGAGAGGCGCGCCGCCGGCATGCCCTGGGACACGTAGTGGAAGCGCCGGTTCGTGCGCTCGGGGCCGCCCTCGCCGGCGAACATGCGCGTGGGGTCCTCTCCCTTGCGCTTGAGGGGGAACACCCCGGCGGCGAACGGGAACGCGCCCGGCACGTTCTCCGTCAACGACCAGCGCAGGATGTCCCCCCAGTCCCGGTAGCGGGGCAGACTCACCCGGGGCACGCGGCTCCCGCTGAGGGTCGTGCGCCACAGATCCTGCTCGATGGCCTTGCCCCGGACGTGGTAGACGTGCTTGTCGGCGCGGAAGCGGGCGATCAGCTCGGGCCAGCCCGCGAGGCGGTCCCGACAGTCGGCGTCCAGGCGCCGCACTCGCTCGTTGTAGAGTTCCACGAGGGCGGTGGTCGTGGCGTCATCGTCCGGCAGGGGGGCGATCTCGTCGACGGGGACGATCGCGTCCTCGTTCTCGCCACGCAGGGCCGCCACGGAACCGCGCAGATGACCGAGCTGCCGGGCCAGGGCCGACTGGACCGCGACGAAGGTGCCGTAGCGCCCGTTGGCCTCGACGATCTCCGCCAGGTAGCGGGTGCGCTCCGGCGGGATGATGAAGTTGCGGCGATGGGGGTCGCTGCCCTCGACCTCGGGAACCTGCAGATCGGCGCCGGTCTTCTCCACCAGGACCGCCATGACCGCCGCGTAGAGGCGGTTCATGCCCGGATCGTTGAACTGGGAGGCGACGGTGCCGTGGACGGGCAGGTCCTCGTCGGTCGTACCGAAGAGCTCCCGGTTGCGGCGGTACTGCTTGCGCACGTCGCGCAGGGCGTCCAGGGAACCGCGATGGTCGAACTTGTTGATGGCGATGAGGTCGGCGAAGTCGAGCATGTCGATCTTCTCGAGCTGGGTGGCCGCCCCGTACTCGGCGGTCATGACGTAGAGGCTCACGTCCGAGTGCTCGATGATCTCGGTGTCGCTCTGCCCGATGCCGCTCGTCTCGACGATGACCAGATCGAAGCCCGCGGCCTTGCAGATGTCGATGCTGTGGCGCACGTAGCGCGACAGGGCCAGGTTCGACTGGCGGGTGGCCAGGGAGCGCATGTAGACCCGCGGGTCGTCGATGGCGTTCATGCGGATGCGGTCGCCGAGGAGGGCGCCGCCGCTGCGCCGCCGCGACGGGTCGACCGAGACGATGGCCACGGTGCGTTCCTCGTGGTCGGCCAGGAACCGGCGCACCAGTTCGTCCACCAGGGACGACTTGCCGGCGCCGCCGGTGCCCGTGATGCCCAGGACCGGGATCACGCCCCGCGCCACCGCCGCCTCGCGCACGGCCTCCAGCACGACGTCGCCGTGGTCGGGGTGGTTCTCCGCGAGGCTGATGAGGCGGCCGAGGCTGCGCGGGTCGCGGCCGGCCAGGCCCGCCGTCACCGGCGCCAGGTCCGCCTTGGTGGGCACCCCGCCCACGGCGAAGTCGCATTGGCGCAGAACCTCGTTGATCATGCCCTGCAAGCCCATCTCACGGCCGTCGTCCGGCGAGAAGATGCGCGTGATGCCGTAGGCGTGTAGCTCGTCGATCTCCTCGGGCAGGATCGTCCCGCCGCCGCCGGCGAAGATGCGGATCTCCGCCCCGGCCTCATTCACCAGGTCGTGCATGTACTTGAGGTACTCCACATGCCCGCCCTGGTAGCTCGTGATGGCGATGCCCTGGGCGTCCTCCTGGATGGCGCAGTCGACGATCTCCTTGACCGAACGGTTGTGCCCCAGATGGATGACCTCGGCGCCGCTGGCCTGGAGGATGCGGCGCATGATGTTGATGGCCGCGTCGTGGCCGTCGAAGAGGGACGCCGCCGTGACGATGCGAACGTGGTGCTCAAGCTTGTGCGGTGCGGGCACCGGGCCCGGGGAAGGATGGTCGGTCATGGATCACCTCGGAAAGACGTGAGCGTGCGGCAAACGATGGCCTCATTTCATCATGGCCAATGTATCATATGGACACTGGACTAGGCAATGTCACCGGCGCGAAATCAAGGCAGCGCGACCTCGACCCAGGCTCGCCACCAGTCGTCGCGGAACACGGCGCCGCCGGAGGGCCTCGCCTCCTCCCGGAACCACTCGACATGCCAGGTCCACAGGAGCGCTTCCGGCGTGGGCACCGGCCCCAGGGATGCCCCCAGGGTCCAGCCCCGGCCCGTGCCCGGCGTGCGCGGCGGCATGCCCCAGCGGCGGCGGGCCACCGTGAGGACGATCTCCCGGTCGTCGCCCGGACGCAGCCCGACACGACCGGTGACCTCCTCACCGCTGCCCCCCAGGGCGTTGCCCACCAACCAACCCTCATGGGTGAAGCCCGTCGGGAAAGAGTTATTGCTGTACCACAGCACCATCTCGTGCCGCAGTTCCGTGTAGGTGAGGCCCAGATCCCAACGGGGATCGACGAGGGTCAGGCCCACCACCGAAGCCGGCGACGCGATGCGAGGGATGCCCCCCGGGTCGCCGGGCAGCATGTCCGTGCCGGCGTACTCCCAGTAGACGCGGCCGCCGGCCGACGGTAGCACCGGCCAGGGAGCGTCCCGCCACCGCGCCTCCATCTGCAGGGCGAAGAGTCGGTCGGTCACGAGCCCGGCGCTGCGATCGTCCCAGGGCGTGCCCGTCACAGGAAAATTGACCCGCATGACGTCGCCCCACAGGGACGCGTCCACCTTGGCGGCCAGGGCCGCGTGGGTCGCCCCGAACCGGAACCAGGGCAGCGGCCGCCAGCCCACGAGCCACTGGAAGTACCAGGGGTGCTGGCGTCGGGTTTCGGGCTCGCCGTCCACATGGTAGAGCAGGTCCTGGGCGGTCACGCGGCCGACCCGCAGCAGCAGATCTTCCGGCGCCAACCATCGCCACCAACCGGACCGGGCGAAGGGACGCGTGCGGCGCAGGGTCACGGCCGGAAACTGCGTGCCGGTGCGGTCGAGGGTCAGGCCGGCGGCGCCGGGGCCGACGGTCCGCGGTGCCCGGCCGGCGCTCAGGGACCAGTTCCCGAAATGCACACCCGCCATGAGCCGGGGCAGGTCGCCGTTCCAGGCGCCGCCACGGGTCCGGGCCCGGCCCGTCGCCGGGCGCCCCGTGGCCTCAGGCCATCCGGGCCAGGCCAGAGGGTCGTCCTCGCCCAGCCGGGTGCCTCCTTCCAGAACCCGGCCACTCAGGCGTGCGGTCACTCCCAGCCACCAGCGGCCGGCTGCGGCGTCGAGTCGGCCCTCGGTCGTGAGGTTGGTTCCGGCCGCCCAGGAAAGTCCTGACTCCCCCGGCAGGGGATCGCCGAGGCCCATGTGGCCCACGAGGGCGCGGCCGCCGACGCGCACCACCAGCGGGTGCTCACGGCATGAACATCCCCGCCAGGCGATGGCGCCCCCATGCTCATAACGATCCCGCCAGCGTTGGGCGAGGCGCCGCTCCTGCAGGTCGGTGCTCTCCAGCACGCGGTCCAGCAGAGCCGCCAGTTCGGCTTCGCTCAGGGGTTGGTAGCGCGGAGGAAAGACGCCCGCTTCCAGGCACAAGCGCTCGATGGTCGCCCAGGGAACGGTCCGGGCGTCGGCCTCCACCGCGCCCAGGTCCATGGCGAACGCCCCCGGCACCACGAGGGCACCGAGGGCGCAGAGAACAACGAGGGCCCGGATCAGAAGCCGGTGGCCCCGCAGACCAGCCCGCCGAGCAGCAGCACCGGCAAGGCCAACAGGATGATACCCAACGGCAGCACCGCGGTGATGAGCGCGCCCATGATGAGCAGCAACGGCAGCACGACCAGCAAGCCCAGCAGGCCCTTGGTCAGGAGGAACGCGATCTTGACGGGGATCAAGGCCAGCGCGAAGACGAATTTCAACAGGAGCAACCCGACGCTGAACACGACCATGAGCACGGTGAGCGCGATGACGGCTTCCAACAAGAACATCGACGGTCCTCCTCGTCACGAACCCCGAACCGGGGAGATTCCCGGTCGACGGCAACCCGGTTGGTACGGCGCCGCGGGTCATGGGTTGCACCCGGGCGCCAACGTCCCTACCCGGGTGTGGGCCGGTTTCTTCACAGGGGTCCTCGGGATGAGCACATTAAAGAGCGGGACACCTTGGGATCGGTGACGTTCATGGCGAACACATATATAACGATAAGGAAAAATACTGGACCTCGGGCAGGTCGATATGTCATAATATGAGCATAGCTGCTTCATCGGCGACACTCCCAGGCTTGTCGAAGCTCGCGCACTTCATCTTCAACCTGGGTAGACCGTGAAGCAGCTATTCTCTCTCCCCCAGCGCCTGTGACGCTACCATCTGCCGGGCGGGTGGTCAACGCCGGGTGGCGACGCAGAGCGGGCGCCCCCAGGCGCCCGCTCTCTCTTTCCATAATGATCCCGCGACCCTACTTCTCGAACAGCGCCCCGTCGATCTCGGGGTTCGACGTGAACTCCTCCACCTCGATGGTGCCGAAGAGCTCGTCGTCGTAGGTCAGGCGCATGCTGGTGGCCATGTGGAACCCGCCCAGATCGCCGTAACCGTCCACGAACACCTTCTGGGTGACCGGAGCCTGGGTCATGGGTGAGACCCCGGGCTGCTGGACCATGGCGACCTGGCCGTCACCGTCCAGGAAGATGATCTGGTACCCGTCGC
>JAUUZX010000477.1 GCA_030592025.1 bacterium
GAGCCCCAGCACGATGGCGGCCAACGTGCCCCGTCCGGCGAGCATCAGCCGCGCCGGGGCCGGCAGAGGCAGGGGCAGGATGTCCGCCAGGATGAGCCCGACCACGAGGAAAACGATGGCCACGGCCACGTTGCCCCAGGTGCCCACGTCACCGAGCAGGCGTCCGGCCAGGGCCGTCGCGACGCCGATCAGGGCGATGGAGACGAGGATGCCCAGGGCGAAGAGCGAGGACAGGGCCAGAGCGCGCCGCCGGTCCATGGACCCCTGTCCCTGAATGAAGCCGACGAGCAGGGGGATACTGGCCAGGTGGCAGGGGCTGAGCACGATGCTCAGCACGCCCCAGGCGAACGCCGCGACGAGGGCGATGGCCGTGCCGGCGGTGATGGCGTCGGTCAACGTCGTGAAGAGGGTTTCCATCATGCGCTCCCTCTAGGCTCCACCCGGGTCCACGCCGAGTTCACGCCACTTGGCGAGGATGTCCTCGCGGGAGAAGAAGCCTTCGTGACGAGCCAGTTCGCGACCGTCCGCCGCATAGAAAATCTGGGTCGGGATGATCTTCACGCCGTGGGATTCCGCGGCCCCCGGGGTCTTCCAGACGTCGATGAACTCCACCTCGAATACGCCGGCGAACTCGATCTTCAACTCGTCCAGGATCGGCGCCATCATTTTGCAGGGGACGCATTTGTCGGCGCCCAGATCGAGCAGGCGGGGCAGGCCCGCGGGGGTGGCGACAGCGCTGTCGGCACCCTGGATTGCCGGGCGCTCCATGTAGATCACCGCCGCGACGACCACGACGGCGACCACGACGATGCCACGAATCCACGGTTGGGCTCCACGCACGGCGCGCGACCTCCGGGTTGGGGTGTCAGGTGAGCATGCCCTTGATCTCGTCAACCGACGGCACCTTGCCCATGACCTTCACTTGGCCATCGACGACCAGCGCGGGGGTGAGGGCCACGCCGTACTTCATGATGTCGGCCACGGCGGTCACCTTGGTGATCTCGCAGCTGAGGCCCAGTTCGGCGACGGCGCGCTTCGTCTCTTCAGCCAGCTTGTTGCACTTGGGGCAGCCCGTGCCGAGGATCGCGATCTCCATGGTGGCTTCCTTTCAAACAAACGCGCCGAAGAGCACGCCGGTCAGGGTGGATAGCATGACGACGAGGGCGACGAAGACCGCGGTGCGTCGTCCGCCCATGACCGACCGCAGCACGAGGATGCTCGGCAGCGACACGGCCGGTCCCGCCAGGAGCAGCGTGAGCGCCGGCCCCTTGCCCATGCCCGCGCCGATCAGGCCTTCGAGGATGGGCACCTCGGTCAGGGTGGCGAAGTACATGAAGGCCCCGGCCACCGAGGCGAAGAGGTTGGCCGTGATCGAGTTGCCGCCCACGGCGCGGGCGATCCAATCGGCGGGGACGAGGCCTTCGTGGCCCGGCCGGCCCAGCAGCAGGCCCGCCACCAGGACGCCCATGAGCAGCAACGGCAGGATCTGTCGGGCGAAGCCCCAGCTGGCCTCGAACCACTCGCCGAGTTCGCCCTGTTCCGTGGCGATGGCCCAGGCAAAAACAGCGGCGGCGGCGGTGAAGGCGACGGCAGGGTCGCCGGGCCGCAGCAGGATCGCGAGGCCCGCGCCGCTGGCCACCACCACGGTCTTCCACCAGGGGAGCCCGTACCAGCGGACGAGGGTCAGCCCGAGCCCGGCCCCGCCGAGTCCGGTCAACCACCACTTCACACCGTGCACCGTGGCAAAGAACCCCGAGCCGCCGCCGGTCCAGTTGGCGAAGACGAGCACCGTCACCATGGCCGCGAAGGTCAGGGCGGTGCGGTGGAGGGGTTGGCCGTCGTCATCGGGCAGGGCGGTCTGGACGACGGCGGTCTCGCGCTCGTCCCGACGGAAGATGAACTGCATGAGCAACCCGATGACGACGCTGAAGACCACGGCGCCCACCGCGCGGGCCAGGCCGATCTCCACGCCCAGCACCCGGGCGGTGAGGATGATGGCCAAGGCGTTGATGGCCGGTCCTGCGTAGAGGAAGGCCGTGGCAGGGCCGATCCCCGCGCCCATGCCGTAGATGCCGGCAAAGAGGGGCAGGACCGTGCACGAACACACCGCCAGCACGGTCCCCGAGACCGAGGCCACGCTGTAGGCCACGATCTTCCGCGCGCCGGCGCCCAGGTAGCGCATGACCGCCGCCTGGCTCACGAAGACCGAGATGCCGCCCGCGATGAAAAACGCCGGCACCAGGCACAGCAGCACGTGCTCCCGGGTGTACCAGCGGGTCAGGGCCAGGGCCTCGTGGACGGCGCCGTCGAAGCGCGCGCTGCCCACGGGCAAATGGTAGAGCGCGAGGAACGCGCCGAGTCCTATGGAGAGGGCCTTGCTCTCGCGGCGCCAGTTCATCCGCCGCCGCCCCCCCCGAGGTCCGTACCGACGACCTGCTCCAGGCAGCCGAAGAACGACAGGATGCAGGGGGCGCGCAGGGTGTAGAAGATCTGGTTGGCGCGTCGTTCGTCCGTCACGAGCCCAGCATGGCGCAGCACCGAGAGATGCTTCGAGACCGTCGACATGTCACTGCCAACAACGCCCTGCAACTCGCAGACGCACCGCTCGCCGGCGGCGAGCTCCTC
>JAUUZX010000257.1 GCA_030592025.1 bacterium
AGTTCGACTTGGGGGGTGGTGTGGTCCTGGGCGTCGTGGACATGCCCGGGCACGAGAAGTTCGTCAAACAGATGGTGGCCGGCGCCGGTGGCGTCGACCTGGCCTTCCTGGTGGTGGCGGCCGATGAGGGCGTCATGCCCCAGACCGTCGAGCACCTCGAAATCCTCGATTCCCTCGGGGTGCAGAGCGGCGTGATAGTGATCACGAAGACTGACATGGTCGACGAGGATTTCGCTGCCGTCGCCGCCGAAGAGGCGAGGGAACTGGTGGTCGGCACCTTCCTCGAGGGCAAGCCCGTGGTGGCGGTTTCGGCCCACACCGGGGCGGGGCTCCAGGAGCTGAAGGACGCCCTGCGGTCCATGGCCCTCGCCCTGCCCGTGCGGCGCGAGGAGGGGCTCTTCCGGCTCCCCGTCGATCGCGTGTTCACCCTGCCCGGAGCGGGGGTCGTCGTCACGGGGACCTGCTGGAGCGGGTCGGTGAAGGAAGGCGAGAAGCTCCTGCTCCAGCCGGCGGGCGCCCAGGTGCGCGTGCGGGAGGTGCAGGTCCACGGTCGCAAGGCGCCGCGAGGGGCTTCGGGGCAGCGTCTGGCCCTGGCGCTGCACGGGGTGAAGAAGGACGAGGTGCAGCGGGGGTGCCAGGTCGCGTCGGCCCATGCGGCGACGGTGACCCGCCGTCTGGATCTCCGGGTCAATATCTTGCCCCACTACCAGGACGCCCTCAAGAACCGCCAGCGGTTGCACATCCACCACGCGGGGCGGGAGGTGCTGGCGCGCATCGTCCTGCTGGACGAACCCGAGCTGGGCGGCGCGGCGGGGACGGGCACCCGCACGGGCCTGGCCCAGCTCCATCTGGAGGACGAACTCGTGGCCACCCGGGGGGACCGCCTGGTGCTGCGTTTCTACTCGCCGGTGACCACGGTGGCCGGCGGCATCGTGCTGGACCCGCAGCCCGAGCGGCACAAGCGTTTCGACGCGCAGGCCCTGGCGACCCTCGAGGTCCTCGAGCACGGTGACGCCGACGACGTGCTCCTGCAAAAGCTGCGGGACGCGGACCTGAAGGGTCTGCCCGCGGCCGAGATGCCGGACCACGAGGCGGTCCTGCGGGCGGGGAAGCGTGCCTACGATCGAGCGCTCACCGAGGAACTGGCCGACCGCGTCGCCGAGCTGGTGCGGACCTACGCCGTGCGTTATCCCCTGCGCCTGGGCATCCCCAAGGAGGAGGTGCGGCGGCGCATGAAGTTCAAGGGCGGTGCGGCGGAATGGAGCACCCTTTGCCAGGCCCTGGCCGAGCCCGAGCGCTTCGTCCTGGCCGGGGATCGGATCGCGCTGGGGCCGACCGGGCCGGCCCTGACACCGGAGCAGACCGCGGCCGTGGCCACCGTGGCCGACGAGTTGGCCGCCCGCGGGCTGGACTGGCCCGGGATGGATGGCTTCGCCGAGGGGTCGCCCACCTTGGCTGCCGGCGATCTCGAACCCCTCGAGGTCCTGCGCCATCTGGCGGACCACGGACTTGCGGTGACCGTCAACAACGAGTACTACGTGCATACGGAGGCCCTGGCCGATCTGCACCGCAAGCTGCGGGAGCACTTCCAAGACGCGGACGAACTCGCCTTCGGCGCCTTCCGCGAACTGAGCGGGATGACCCGCAAGCTGGGCATCCCCATGCTCGAATATCTGGATCAGGCCGGAGTCACGGCGCGGGCGGGCGACGTTCGCCGGGCCGGGCCCGGACTGGACACCACCTGACGCCTGCCGCGTCCGAGGGATCATCGCCATGACCGAGAACACCAACGATCGCACCCTCTGCGCCCCGCGCCGCCCGACCCGTCGGATCACCGTCGGCAACGTGACCATGGGGGACGGCGCCCCGGTGCGGGTCCAGAGCATGACCACCACCAAAACCGGCGACTTCGAGGCCACCACCCAGCAGATCAAGGAACTGGCCACCGCCGGCGCCGAATTCGTGCGGGTGACGGTGAACGACCAGGCCGCAGCCGACACCCTGCCGGCGCTCATCGCCTTCACGAGCGTGCCCCTGGTGGCGGACATCCACTACGACCACACCATGGCCCTGACGGCCCTCGAGGCGGGCGTCGCCAAGCTGCGTATCAACCCCGGGAACATCGGCTCCCGTGATCACGTGCGGGAGGTGGCGGCGGCCGCGGCGGACAAGGGCGTGCCCATCCGCATCGGCGTGAACCGGGGCAGCCTGCACCGCCGCTACGACGATCTGGTGGCGAAGGATCCCGCGGGCGCCCTGGTGCAGAGCGCCGTGGACGAGCTCGAGGTGCTGGCGGCGGTGGGCTTCCACGACGTGGCCGTCAGCCTCAAGAGCAGCGATCCGCAGGAGGTCGTCGAGGCCTGCCGACGCTTCGCCGAGATCAGCGACGTGCCCCAGCATCTGGGCGTGACCGAGGCCGGGACCCTGCTGGCCGGCACCTCGCGCTCCATCGCCGCCATGTCCGTCCTCCTGAGCGAGGGTATCGGCGACACGGTCCGCATCAGCCTGGCCGACGATCCGGTCCACGAGGTCACGGCCGCCTACCACATGCTCCAGGCCCTCGGGCTGCGCGACGGCTTCGCGCGGGTCGTGGCCTGCCCCACCTGCGGCCGGGTCGAGGTGGACGTGGTCGCCCTGGCGTCCCGGGTGGAGGAGCTGGCCAAGGACCTGCCCTCGGACCGGGTCATTTCGGTCATGGGCTGCATCGTCAACGGTCCGGGGGAGGCCAAGGCGGCAGATCTGGGCATCGCAGCGGGCCGGTCCAAGGTGGCTATCTACCGCCGGGGCGAGCTCCATCGCACCATTGAGAAGGATGAGCTGGAGGCAGTCCTGGTGGAGGAGATTGATCGTTTGCGTTGAAGCTCCCCGTGTAGCAATATTCTTTAGTCAAACTACCGATCTGCCGATCTAGGGTATGAAACAGGAAAACATGGCACGGATTTGTCGTGCCCTCGAGTTGCTCAACGGAGACCCGGTGCTCACCCATGGCCACTGATCCCCATATCGAAGCTACGCTAGGTGCCGACCCGATGGTGCCGCCGCTGGTGGGCATCGACCCCCAGCGTCTGCAAGCCCTCCAGGCCTTCAACGCGCGCCTCGTCTGCATGACCGTGGACGAGACCTCCTACGAAGAGGTCGTGCGCGGCGTGGTTCGGGCCACGGGCTGCGACGCCTGCGCCCTCTTCCTCCACGACGGGGTGTCGTCGGAACTCGAGCTCAAGGCGGCCATCGGTTACGACAACGTGGAGGTGGGTCTGCGGCTCGATCTGGATGACGTCACGAGCGTCCACGCCCAGGCCTACCGCGAGGAGTACCTGGTCCACGTCGATGACCTGCGCACCGAGGCCAACATGCGGGCCCTCAGCGACGAGATGGCCTCGCTGCTGGTGCTGCCGGTGATCTCGAACCGCGGCACGGTCGGCGTCTTCGAGTTCGCGAATCGTGAGCCGGGCACGTTCAACCATCAGGATGTCGGGCTGTGCTCCATGGCTGTCGACCAGATGGCCTACTCCCTCGAGAACATGCGCCTGGTGGGCGAGCTGAGCCTCACCCGTGACGCGGTCATCCGGGGCATGGCCGTCCTGGCCGAGATCCGCGACTCCGAGATCGGGGGTCACCTCAGCCGCATCTGCGCCTACGCGAGCTACGTGGCGGAACGGCTCCTCGGTCGCATGGGCTACCACGAGGTCACCCGCGAGTTCGTGGAGGCCATCAGCCGTTCGGCGGCCCTCCACGACGTGGGCAAGGTGGGCATCCCCGACTCGATCCTGCTCAAGCCCGGCAAGCTCTCCGAGGACGAGTACACCGTCATGATGACCCACACCACCGTGGGCGCCGACCTGCTGCGCACGCTCATCGAGGATTTCGGCGAGTACGCCGTGATCCGGATGGGCGCCGACGTGGCCGCCTCCCACCACGAGTGGTGGGACGGCACGGGCTACCCCCTGGGGCTGGCGGGGCGGGAGATCCCCCTGGCGGCGCGCATCGTGGCCATTGTCGACGTCTACGACGCCCTGATGAGCCAACGGGTCTACAAGGACGCCTGGAGCCAAGAGGACACTATGGCCGAGATGACCGGCGAGGCCGGCTCCCATTTCGATCCCGATCTCCTGAATCTCTTCTTCGAGGAACCGGCTGAGCTCGACGCTATCCGCAGGCGCTACGCCGACTAGATCGCCGCGACGCCGGTCCCCAGGCCGGGTTCGACGAAGATACTCTTCTCCTGCAGACACACCGCCGTGCCCGGCGCCGCCTTGCGGGGCTTGCGCACGTAGCGCCGCTCCGTCCACACCACC
>JAUUZX010000459.1 GCA_030592025.1 bacterium
GGGGCCAGCTGGCCGCGGCGACACCGCTGCCCGGCACGGGCTTGACCCGCGACCGGAAACGACTTTTCCTTTACCCCCTGCCGGGACCCGGACTGCTTCGTGACGCCCTGCTGGCCGCGGGGAATGAACCGGCCCTGCTGCTGGCCATCGCCCGCAACGAATCGCTCTTCGAACCGGCAGCCCGTTCGCGGGCCGGCGCCCTGGGCTGGATGCAGGTCATGCCGTTCCATCACGAGGAACTGGGAGCCCTGCCCGGCGTCGGGCACTGGAGCCAGCCGGCCAGCGCGGTCGCCCGGGGAGACGGGCTGGTCACGGAGAACCGCCGGCGCTACCAGGGTGATCCCTACCGGTTGCTGGCCGCATACAACGCGGGACCAGGAGCGGCCGGTCGCTGGGACGAACAGCTGGGCGGCGCGGCCGACCGGGCACTCTACGCCGCCTGGATCGGCTACCCCGAGACCCGCAAATACGTGGAAAAGGTCTTGATCGACCGCGACATGTACGATTGGATCCTGGGCGGCGCGGGCAGGGACCCTGCGTCTTCCACGACCGTCAAGGAGTGACCCATGGCCAAGGGCCTGCTCGGCCTGATCGAGAATGTGTTCGGCAAGCGCAAGAAGGACATCCAGCGCCTTCAGCCCCTCGTCGACCACATCAAGGCGATCCGCGGCGAATACGAATCCCTCAGCGACGACGAACTGCGCGCCAAGCGCCAGGAGTTCATGGCCCGCCACCGGGACGGCGAAAGCGTGGACGACATGCTGCCCGAGGCGTTCGGGGTGGTCTGGGAAGGCTGCCGCCGCCTGACCGAACGCAAGGCCAGCTGGCCGGTATGGGGCCACGACACCGTATGGGACATGATCCCCTACGATGTCCAGCTCATGGGTGCCATCGTTCTGCACCAGGGCAAGATCGCCGAGATGGCCACCGGCGAGGGCAAGACCCTGGTCGCCATCATGCCGCTCTACCTGAATTCCATCCCCGAGCGCGGCGCCCACCTGGTCACGGTGAACGACTACCTGGCCAAGCGCGATGCCCAGTGGATGGGTGGCGTGCTGGAATTCCTGGGCTGCAGCGTGGGCTATATCCTGGGGGAGATGACCCCCGAGGAACGTCGTAGCGCCTACGGTTGCGAAATCACCTACGGCACCAACAACGAATTCGGCTTCGACTACCTCCGGGACAACATGGTTGTCCATCCCGAACACCTCGTGCACCGGGACTTCCACTTTGCCATCGTGGACGAGGTGGATTCCGTTCTCATCGACGAGGCCCGCACGCCACTGATCATCTCGGGGGCCGTGGACAAGTCCACCCATCAGTTCATCGAACTCGGACCGCGGGTGCACAAGGTGGTCCGCCAGCAGCTGAAGATCGTCAACGACTGGCTCAGCGACGCCGAGCGCACCCTGCGGCCGGCCCTCAAGGGCGAGGACGTGGACATCGACGACGTGACGTCGCTCAAGCTGCTGCGCATCAGCCGCGGCGCCCCCAAGAACCCCCGCTTCGCCAAGCTCCGCCAGATCCCCGGCGTGCAGGAGACCATCCAGCGCACCGAGGAGGCCTACATGCGCGACAAGGCCATGTGGGAGGCGGACGCGGACCTGCTCTACGTGGTGGAGGAGAAGAACCACCATGTGGACCTGACCGAGAAGGGCCGCGATCTCTTCGCCAGCGACGATCCGGATTTCTTCGTGCTGCCGGACCTGGCCGTCGCCGCCGGGGAACTGGAGCAGGCAGTGGACATGGATCCGGAGGAAAGACTGAAGCGCCGGGCCCTGGTGGAGCAGGATTACGCTCTGAAGAACGAGCGCATCAGCAATGTGGACCAGCTGCTGAAAGCCTACTCCCTTTACGAGAAGGACGTGGAGTACGTCATGCAGGAGGGGAAGGTGGTCATCGTCGACACCTTCACCGGCCGCCTGCAGCCCGGGCGCCGCTTCAGCGACGGCCTGCACCAGGCCCTGGAGGCCAAGGAGGGGGTGACCGTCCAGAGGGAGACCCAGACCCTGGCCACGGTGACGGTGCAGAACTTCTTCAGGATGTACGCCAAGCTGTCGGGCATGACCGGTACCGCCGAGACGGAGGAGGCCGAGTTCAGCGGCATCTACGACCTGGACGTGGTGGTGATTCCCCCCAACCGTCCCATCGCCCGCGAGGACCTGGACGACGTCATCTACAAGACCAAGAAGGAGAAGTACAAGGCCATCGTGGACGACGTGGACCGGCTGCACAGGCTGGGCCTGCCCGTGCTGGTGGGCACGACCACCGTGGAGGTGAGCGAGCTGTTGAGTCGCCTGCTCAAGCTGCGCGGCATGAACCACAACGTGCTCAATGCCAAGCAGCACAAGGCCGAGTCCGAGATCGTGGCCGAGGCGGGCCGCATGGGGGCGGTGACCATCGCCACGAACATGGCCGGACGCGGCACCGACATCAAGCTGGCACCGGGGATTCTCGATCTGCCCGAGAAGTGGGCCACCGATCCGGACCTGCCACCGGAGATGTACGAGGGGCAGACGACGGGCCTGCAGATCATCGGCACCGAACGCCACGAGAGCCGGCGCATCGACCGCCAGCTCAGGGGACGCGCGGGCAGGCAGGGCGACTCGGGGCGCAGCCTCTTCTTCCTGTCGCTCGAGGACAACCTCATGCGCCTGTTCATGGGGGATCGCATGGGGGCGATCATGGACAGGATCGGCGTGCAGGAGGGCGAGGTGATCACACACCGCCTGGTGACCAACGCTATCGAGCGGGCGCAGAAA
>JAUUZX010000359.1 GCA_030592025.1 bacterium
GTCTCCTACAGGGGGATCAGCCCGTGCTTCTTCTCGGGCCGGATTTCACGCTTCGACTTGAGGATCTCCAGGGACATGGCGATGTACTGCCGCGTGTCGGCGGGCTCGATGACGTCGTCCACCATGCCCCGGGCCGCCGCCACGTAGGGATTCGCGAACTGCTCCGTGTACTCGTCGATCTTCCCGGCCAACGCGGCCTTGCTGTCCTCGGCGGCGCCGATCTCCTTGCGGTACAGGACACCCACGGCGCCCTCGGCCCCCATGACCGCGATCTCGGCGGTGGGCCAGGCTGCCACCCGGTCCGCGCCCATGCTCCGGGCGCACATGGCCAGGTAGGCGCCACCGTACGCCTTGCGCACGACGACCGTGATCTTGGGCACTGTCGCCGCCCCGTAGGCGAAGAGCATCTTCGCGCCGTGGCGGATGATGCCGCCGTACTCCTGCTGCACCCCCGGCATGAATCCTGGCACGTCGACGAAGGTCACCAAGGGGATGTTGAACGCGTTGCAGAAGCGGATGAACTTGGCGCCCTTGCAGGACGAATCGATGTCCAGGACCCCTGCCTTGTGGCCCGGGTTGTTGGCCACCACACCGACGGTCGAGCCCTCGATGCGGCCGAAGCCGACGATGAGGTTGGGGGCGAAGTGCTCCTGCACCTCCATGAAGTCGGCCCGGTCGACCACCCGGCGCACGAGGTCGTGCATGTCGTAGGCGGCCCGCGAACTCTCCGGCACGATCCCGTTCATGCCCTCGTCGATGTCCACGGTACTGTCGTGCAGGGCCTCGACGAAGGGCGGGTCGTCGGTGTTGTTGGAGGGCAGGAAACTCAGCAGGCGCCTGGCGAGGTCGATGCCCTCGCCCCCGCGCTCGGCCACGAAGTGGACGACGCCCGAGTAGTGGGAGTGGCTCTCCACCCCACCGAGCTGCTCGGCGGTGACAACCTCGCCGGTGACCTGCTTGATCACGCTCGGGCCGGTGATGTACATCTGGCCCTCGTGGCGCACCTGGATGATGAAATCCGTCAGGGCCGGCGAGTAGGCGGCCCCGCCGGCGCAGGGGCCGCTGATGATCGAGATCTGCGGGACGACGCCGCTGGCCTTGATGTTCCGGTAGAAGATGTCCCCGTAGCCGGCGAGGGCATCGACGCCCTCCTGGATGCGGGCGCCGCCGGAATCGTTGATGAAGATGAACGGGTCGCCGGTCTTCATGGCGTCGTCCTGGAGATCGGCGATCTTGCGGGCCGTCGCCTCGCCCACCGCGCCCCCGGCCACGGTGAAGTCCTGGCTGGCCGCGTACACGGGCCGCCCGTCCACCAGGCCGTACCCGGTGACGACGCCCTCGCCGGGCAGGTCCTTGCCCTCCATGCCGAAGCTGGTGCAACGGTGCTTCATGAAGAGGTGGGTCTCGTGGAAGGTGTCCGCGTCGTAGAGCTGGGCCAGGCGTTCCCGCGCCGTGCGCTTGCCGGCCGCGTGCTGCTTGGCGATGCGCGCCTCGCCGCCGCCCTGGTAGAGCTTTTCCTTCTTCTGACGCAGCGCCTCGATCTTCGATTCATCCATGATCGGCTCCAAGCTTTGGGCAGCGTCCGTGGCGGGGACCCGTGGCCTCACCGTGCTCTCCCGGGGATAGGTAACACCTGACCGGCAAATGTCAAACTTTTGACAGGTTGCGGCGCGGGACCTGCAGTACGGCCCTGAATCCTAGAACCAGACGATGAAATCGAGGCTGACCAGGCCCCGCCAACCGGTGTCACCGAAGCTGTGGCTCTTGGTGTAGGAACCGTCGACGTGGTGATAGGAGTCCTCGGGATCCTCGTAGTCGACACGTATACTCTCGTAGGCCCTCTCGGTCTCTTCCCAACTGTAAACGAGGCCGAAATCCGTCTCGATGGTCAGCATCGCCAGCGGTCGCCACGCCAGGCGCAGGGCAAGGCCCAGGGTCCACTCCTTGGTGAAGTAGTCGCTGGTCGTGCTCCCTTCGTAGCCGTACTTGGGGACCCAATATTCATCCCTGTTGCGCACGTCTGACCACCGGTAGCGCAAGCTGGTCTCAACCATGAAAGCGAGGGGCGCCTCGACGACCAACCGGCGGGCAACCTGCAGGCGCACGTAGCCCGACTCCCGGCGATCCTCGTCCAAATCGCTCAGGCGACCCTGCAGCGAATCGGGTTCCTCGTCATTCCAAGACCGTGTCTCGATGTCCCGCAACCAGTCATCGGGACCGGCGGACACGCCCACCTGCCAGGGGCCCATGGCGCGGCGCAGGGTGAGGCCCTCCTGCCAGCCCAGGCCCCACTTGCGCTCGCGGTTATCGACCGCCGTTTCGGCCAGTAGCGGCTGGACCGTCACCAGGATTACGAGGGTGACCAGCAGTCCGACTCTCGTGGGCAACGTCATGGACCTTACGCTCCGTTACTTCAGTTTTTCGGGATTCAGTCCCTGCAACTCATCGAGGACGAACAGGCCGTCCTGGCGGATCAGCACGTCGTCGAACCAGATCTCGCCCCCGCCCCAATCCGCGGTCTGGATCAGGACGATGTCCCAGTGCTGGGCCGACTTGTTGCCGTTGAAGGCCGCCTCGTAGGCGTTGCCCGGGGTCAGGTGGAAGCTGCCGGAGATCTTCTCGTCGAAGAGGGTGTCGAGCATGGGCTTGGTGATCCAGGGGTTCACGCCCAGGGCGAACTCGCCGAAGTACCGGGCGCCCTCATCGATGTCCAGGGCCTCCTGCAACTTCTCGTCGGGGCCGTCGCAGGTGGCCTTGACGATCTTCCCCTCCTTACACTCGAAGCGGATGTTGTCCAGCACCGCGCCGCCCTGGCGGGTCTTGGTGTTGTACTGGATGACGCCGTTGACGCTGTCCTTCACCGGCGCCGTGTAGACCTCGCCGTCGGGAATGTTGCGCCCGCCGTCGCACTTCACCGCGGCCAGCCCCGTGATGGAGAACTTGAGGTCCGTGCCGGGGCCCTTGATGTGGACCCGGTCCGTGCGTTCGAGGAGGTCCGCCAGGGGATCCATGGCCAGGCTCATCTTCGCGTAGTCCAGGGTGCAGACGCGGAAGTAGAAGTCGGCGAAGTCCTCGGTGGAGCGCTCGGCGGCCTGGGCCATGGACGGGTTTGGGTAGCGCAGCACGCACCACTTCTTCTTGAGGCGCACCGGGATGTGGACCTGCCCCCAGTAGGCATGGTCGTGCCACTTCATGCGGTCACTGTCGACGTCCACCAGGTCGAAGGGGTTCGAGCTGCCGCGCACGCCGATGTAGGCGTCGACGGACTCCATGATGGTGCGGTGGAACGCGCCCCAGGCGGCGAACTGGTCCTCGCCGGCGTTGCGGATGAAGCCGCGGCTGAGGGTCTCGTCGTTGTAGTACCAGAAGGGA
>JAUUZX010000388.1 GCA_030592025.1 bacterium
CGGTCCTTGATGTCGGCCGCCAGTTCGGGCGGTGTCTGCTCGAGGGATTGCTTCAAGGCGTCACAGATGGCCTGGATCGGTTCCTGCAGCGCTTCGCGGATCTCCATGGACGATATCTTGAGGGTCTTGGGGACGCCGGATACCTGGTACAGCCCCTTGACCTCCATCTCCAACTCGTCGTCGAACTTGTGGGCCGAGCCGATGGTCTTCTTGATGTTCTCGGCGGTCTGGTCGCCGATGAGCAGGTTGTGGTTCTTCTTGATGTAGTTGACGATGGCCTCGTCCAGCTCGTCACCGCCCACACGAATGCTCGTGTCACAGACGATGCCGTTCAACGCGATGACCGCGATCTCCGTGGTGCCACCCCCCACGTCGATGATCATGTTGCCGCTGGGCTGGTCCACGGGCAGCCCCACGCCGATGGCCGCCGCCATGGGCTCGGCCACCAGGAAGACCTCCCGCGCGCCGGCGTGCTTGGCGCTGTCCCTGACCGCGCGCTTCTCCACCTCGGTGATGCCCGACGGGACGCACACCACGATGCGCGGCGCGATAAAATGCCGTCTCTTCTGCGCCATCTTGATGAACTCGCGCAGCATGTACTCGGTGACCTCGAAGTCGGCGATGACGCCGTCCTTCATGGGCCGGATCGCCTCGATCCAGTCCGGTGTCTTGCCGAGCATGGCCTTGGCGTCGGTGCCCACGGCGTAGACCTTGCCGGTGGTCTTGTCCAGGGCCACCACCGAGGGCTGGTTCAGGACGATGCCCTTGCCCTTGATGTACACCAGGGTGTTGGCGGTGCCCAGATCGATGGCGATGTCGTTGGTGAATATGCCCTGCAGGCGCTTGAGCATTTTCCGAATCCTTCCGGAGGTGCGGGCCTCATACCACATCCGTGGCAGGCCAACCGTATTCCCTGATACTGATGATCTCCCCCGCTCCCACCACGAGGTGGTCCAGGAGAGCGATGCCCAGCAACTCCCCGCATCGATCCAGACGGGCCGTCAGGTCGATGTCATCCGCACTCGGCTGCGCGCAGCCCGAGGGGTGGTTGTGGGCCACCACCAACGCTGCAGACGCCATGGCGACCGCCGGCTGGAACACCTCCCGGGGATGCACGAGAGAGGCGTTCAGCGATCCCACAGACACCGTTTCCAAAGCGAGGACACGGTGCCTCGTATCGAGATAAAGCGCGAGGAAGCGCTCCCTGTCAAGGCCGCGAAACTCGCGCCGCAACGTCGGATGCAGATCCTCCGGCCGCCGTACCGTCACTTGGAGGGGGACCGCGGGTTCTCCGGCCCGCAACCCCAATTCCAGGGCAGCCAGGAGACGCCGCGCCCGGGCCGGCCCCATGCCCGGCGCCCGTTCCAGGGTCGCCGGGTGCTGGGTGGCCAGACGAACCGGTCCACCCCAGCGCCGAAGCAACCCCCGTGCCGTTTCCCGGGCATTCGGGCCGCCGGGGCCCAGCACCGAAGCCAGCAGGTCCTCCGTCGCCAGACCTCGCGCGCCACGCCGGCGTCGCCAGGGATCGATCAGGGATCCGGACCGCACACCGCCACCGCATGCCGGCACCGGCTCCTCCCCTGGTAATTCCTTGAATTTCAACATGATGCTTGCTCCAAGGGGAGGTGATGGGACATTCGCAGGCCCCTCGCGGGCGGGCAACACCTATGGGAGCAGCCCCGGGGCCCAACCGGTCCTTGTTGCCGGATTCGGCTTGGCTTACCATGGCGGGAACCCTCGTGCCGCCGGCACCCTCGCGGGACGTCCCGCAGCCTCCCGGTCAGGATGGAGCCGTGATCCAGACTTCCGACACCACCCCCGCCGCCATCATCGTGCGCAAGTACGGGGGGTCGAGCCTCGCCACGGTCGAGCGCATCCGCGAGGTGGCCGCCGACCTGGGGCGCGCCCGGGCCCGGGGCCACGCCGTGGTCGTCGTGGTCAGCGCCATGGGGCGCACCACCGACGAACTCGAGACGTTGGCCCGCTCCGCCCACCCCACCCCGCCGCGGCGGGAACTCGACATGCTCCTGTCCGTGGGCGAACGCATCACCATGAGCCTGCTCTCCATGGCCCTGGCCGACCTCGACTGCCCGGCCATCAGCTTCACCGGCAGCCAGTGCGGCATCATCACGGACACCAGCCACACCGACGCACGGATCCTGGAGATCAGGGCGGACCGGGTTCGCGAAGCCCTCGCGACCGGCCACGTGGTCGTCGTCGCCGGGTTCCAGGGCGTCAGCCGTGAACGGGAGATCACGACCCTCGGCCGCGGCGGCAGCGACACCACAGCCGTGGCCCTGGCCGCGGCCCTGGGCGCCGACCGCTGCGAGATCCTCAAGGATGTGGACGGCGTCATGTCCGCCGACCCGGACCGCGTGCCCGATGCCCGACGCCACGAGCAGCTGGACTGGGAGCAGATGAAGCACCTCGCGGCCTCGGGCTGCGGGGTGGTCCACATGCGGGCCGTCGAGTACGCCGAGCGCCACGGGGTGGCGCTGGTCGTGCGCTCGAGCTTCCACGACGGGGCGGGCACCCTCGTCGGCGGGGGCGGACCCGTCCGTTCGAGCGACCCCGCCACGGCCTCCCCCTGCGACCGGGAGAACCGCTACCGGCCCCTGGTCATGCACGTGCGTGACGACCTGATGCGGCTGCGCCTCGTCACCGGCGACCCGCAGCAGGCCCAGGCCTGGCGCCGGAGCGTGCTGCGTCATTGGGATCCGGCGAGTGCCGTGGCCGAGTGGCTCGACAGTGGGGATTCGCTGCGCTGGGAGGTGCTGGCCCCCGCCCGGGACCTGGAGAATGTGTGGCGAGCCCTGGCCCCCGGCGACGGACCGCCACCGGCGGGTTGCCAGCGGGACGAGGGCCTCACCTGCGTGAGCCTGGCCGGCGGCCGACCCGACAGCTGGCTCGAGGTCGAGCGGCACGTGACGGGCCTGCTGGACGATCTGGGTGCCCCGCCGTGGCGTCTGCGGGCCGACGGCAACGCCCTGCGTATCATATTCGGCGAGGAACTCGCGCCCCCACTGGCGCAGGAGCTCCATCGCCGGCTTCTGCCAGCTTGAACTCGGCCGTGAGGAAGTCCCGCCAGCCACCGGGCGGCAGGCGACGTGGCGCGTCCTCCAGGAAGCGCCGCGCCTCCCGCTGGTTGGGCACCTTGCCGTGGTGCAGCACGATGACCCGCACCAG
>JAUUZX010000385.1 GCA_030592025.1 bacterium
AACTTCCGCAGCCCGCTGCTGTGGGACGTGTTCGCCGTCGGCACCTACGCCACGGTGTCGCTGCTCTTCTGGTACACCGGGATGGTGCCCGACCTGGCCACCCTGCGCGACCGGGCCAGGGGCAAGATGAGCCAGGCCATCTACGGTATCCTGGCCATCGGCTGGCGCGGTAGCCATCGCCACTGGCACCGTTACGAGAAGGCCTACCTGATCCTCGCCGGCCTGGCCACGCCGCTGGTGCTGTCGGTGCACTCGGTGGTGTCCTTCGACTTCGCCACCGCCCAGATCCCCGGCTGGCACACGACGATCTTCCCGCCCTACTTCGTGGCCGGCGCCGTGTTCTCGGGCTTCGCCATGGTGGGCACGCTGCTCATCCCGGCGCGGCAGTGGTTCGGGTTGAAGGAGATCATCACGCTCCATCACCTGGAGAACATGAACAAGATCATCCTGGCGACGGGCTCCATGGTGGGCTTCGCCTACGCCACGGAGTTCTTCATCGCCTGGTACAGCGGCAACCCCAACGAGAGTTTCG
Source organism: bacterium (assembly GCA_030592025.1). The sequence goes on from JAUUZX010000385.1 coordinate 533, forward strand.
CCTTCGTGAATCGGGCCTTCGGCCCCTACGCCTGGGCCTACTGGATCATGGTGAGCTGCAACGTGATCACGCCGCAGCTCTTCTGGATCAAGAAGGTGCGCACCAACGTCGGGATCATGTGGGTGATGTACATCTTCGTGAACATCGGCATGTGGTTCGAGCGCTTCGTGATCACGGTGACGAGCCTGAGTCGCGACTTCCTGCCCTCGAGCTGGGACTACTACCAGCCCACCCTGGTCGACATCCTGACCTTCCTGGGCAGCTTCGGCCTGTTCTTCACCCTGATCCTGTTGTTCATCCGTTTCCTGCCCATGATCGCCATGGCGGAAGTGAAGACGGTCATGCCCATCGCCGACGCCCACGGCGGCGCCCGGCGAGCCGTGGGCGACTACCACGGCGAGATCCCGAGGCATGTGCGGGAAGGAGATAGCCGCTGATGACCACGCACGCTGAAAACGGCAAGCTGCACGGCATGATGCTGGAGTTCGACAACGTCCACGCTCTCGTGCCCGCGGCGGAGAAGGTGCGCGACGCCGGCTTCAAGCACTGGGACGTGCACACGCCTTTCCCGGTCCACGGCATGGACGATGCCATGGGCATCCGCGGCACGCGTCTGCCCTGGCTCATTCTCCTGGGTGGTGTGACCGGCCTGGGCCTGGCCACCCTCATGCAGTGGTGGATGAACGCGGTGGACTACCCGTTCTACATCTCGGGCAAGCCTCTTTTCGGGTTGCCGGCCAACATCCCCATCATGTTCGAACTGACGGTGCTCTTCAGCGCTTTCGCGACCGTCTTCGGCATGTGGGGCCTGAACGGCATGCCCAAGCTCTACCACCCGCTCCTGACCAGCGAGCGCTTCCGGCGTGCGACCCAGGACCGGTTCTTCATCGTGATCGAGGCGCGGGATCCGCGCTTCGACCCCGAGAAGACACGGGCCTTCCTGGACACCCTGGGCGGCACCGTGGTGGAGAACATTCACGAAAGCGCGGAGGACTGACCGATGCCACGCCCGATCCTCTACGTCCTGCTGGCCCTCGTCGCGCTGAGCCTGATCCCCATCGGGCTGATCTACAAGGCGAGCCACGCCGGCAAGAACCGGACGCGCATCCAGGTGGTGCACGACATGGACCAGCAGACCAAGTCCAAGGCCCAGAGCGTGAACCCGTTCTTCGCCGACGGCATGGCCATGCGCCACCACCCCACAGGAACGGTGGCCCGGGGCCGGCTCGAGGACAACGACGCCTACTTCCGGGGCACGACGGACATCGACACGGTCTTCGTCGACACGTTCCCGGTGGAGGTGACCCGCGAGATGGTCATGCGCGGCCGCGACCGGTTCGTCATCCACTGCGCGCCCTGCCACGGACTGGCCGGCGCTGGCGACGGCCTCGTGCATCGCCACGCCCTCGCCCTGGGCGAGGGCACCTGGACGCCGCCCACGGACCTGGCCTCGTCCACGGTGGTGGAGCGTCCGGTGGGGCATCTCCACAACACGATCAAGAACGGCATCCGGAACATGCCGGCCTACGGGCCGCAGATCACGGTCGAGGACCGCTGGGCCATCGTGGCCTGGGTGCGGGCGCTGCAGTTGTCCCGCAACGCGACCATCGACGACGTGCCGGCGGACGTCCGCGCGACGCTGCCCTAGATCGATCTCGTGCCGGCCACGGGGCCGGCCAGCCTGGAGAGTTTGACTTGGCTCATTACAGCGTACCAACCCTGGAAGACACGAAGACGACCCTGGACGGGCTCGGCCCGCGGGTGTTTGCCGTGAGTGGCGTCGTCGGTCTGCTCGGCCTGGCGGCCACCGTCGGCCTGGGCCTGGCGGAGGGCGACGGGCTGACCCACTGCGGGTACTCCTACCTGACGAGCTTCGCCTTCTTCCTGTCCATCAGCCTGGGCGCCCTGTTCTTCGTGCCGCTCCAGTACGTGACCAAGGCGAGTTGGAGCATCGTCGTGCGCCGCCTGGCCGAGACCATGGCCGCCGCGCTGCCCTTCATGGCGCTGCTGGCCATCCCGGTGATCCTCTTCGCGGGCAAGATCTACGGCTGGGCCTCGCCCGAGGCCGCCGGCGATCCGCTGCTGGCCCACAAGGCGGCCTTCCTCAGCCCCCTGTGGTTCACGGTGCGCTGGGTCATCAACTTCCTGCTCTGGGCCTGGCTGTCCTTCACCTTCTGGCGCAGTTCGGTGAAGCAGGACGCCGACGGCGATCTGGCCATCACCCGCAAGCTCGAGAACCTCTCGGGCTTCGCCCTGCTGGTGTACGCCCTGACCGTCGCCATGGCGGCCTTCGACCTGCTCATGAGCATGGACTATGTGTGGTTCAGCACGATGTTCGGCGTGTACTACTACTCGGGCGGGCTCGTCTCGTTCTTCGCCGTGCTCACTCTGGTGACCATGGGTCTGCAGAACACGGGCCGGCTCACCCGGATCATCAGCCCGGAGCATTTCCACGACTACGGCAAGCTGATGTTCGCCTTCACCTTCTTCTGGGGCTACATCGCCTTCAGCCAGTACATGCTGTACTGGTACGCGAACATCCCCGAGGAGACGAGCTGGTACCTGCACCGCAGCCAGCACGGCTGGGGCTGGGTGGGCATGGTCGTGATCTTCGCCACCTACGTGCTGCCGTTCGTCGGGCTCATTTCGCGCTACGCCAAGCGCAACCGCA
>JAUUZX010000434.1 GCA_030592025.1 bacterium
CCCCGTTGGAAGAAATAATCTCCTTCAGACGCTTGGCCTCGCGCCGGTCCGCCTCGTCCAGGAGGGCCAGGAGGGGGCCGCTGCTCTGGGTCGCCAGGGCCGTGCGGGCACTCTCCAGCGGTTTGAGGTGCTTCTCCTCCAGGGACATGCCGTACAGCTTGCCCACCGAATCCAGGAGTTGGAACAGGGCGTCGGCGATCCTCGGCACGGGCAGACTGTCCAGGCCGACGAGGTACTTGCCGCCGGGCCCCGAAGTGAACCGGGTGCGCCACAGCCAGCAGAGCAGCTCCGGGCTCGTGGTGGGGCGGGCCACCGCGTCCAGCAGGGCCTGCTCCAGCACCTCGCCCTGGCCGTCCTCGATCAGGCCACGGCAGATGCTGTCGCAAAGGCGCCGACCCGCGCGGGACAGGAGCGCGGCCCAGATCGTGCCCCAGGTGTCGGGCAGGGCCGTCTTCAGATAAGAGAGGACGCGCTGCAGGAGCGCCTCGGGCAAATCCTCGACCAGGGCCGCCGGCTCGGTGATGCGGCCCATCACCTGGGCCGCCGCCTTGGGGTTGGAGCGGACCGTGCCCACGCCCAGGGCCGCCACCTCGGCATGCACCGTCAGGGCAGCCAGGGCCAGGCCCGGGTTCTCCTTGACCGACGCCATGGCGATCTTGGCCACGCCGTTGCCGAAGTGCACGAGCAGCTCCTCGTCAGCGCAGTCCTTGCACGTGCCCTGCTTCTTCTCCCGGGCCAACTCGTCCAGATAGGTCAGGACGCCCTGGAGCTTGCGGACGGGGTCGCGCCGGTGGTCGAACTCGCGGCGCAGACGGTCCTCGTAGCGGTCGGCCTGGCGCAGCTTGCGGATCACCGGCTGGGAGCCGGCCGAAAGACCCATCATGGGGTCGCGCTTGAGGGCGGACTTGGCGTCGGGCCACCAGGCCTTCCAGCCCTTCTCGCCCAGCAGACCCGTCACCCACCCCTTGAGATCGCGGTAGGAAAGCTTCGTCTCGCGCTGGGAGTCGATGGCCAGCTTGACGAACGCAACCGCGTCGTCCTGGGCCAGGCTGCGCAGACGATCCGGGTCGTAGAGGACCAGGGCGGGGAAATGGTCGCCGGGACGGGGCGCCAGCTTGGTGATGCTCGCCAGGCCGTACTCGTTGCGCCGGTCGTCGAAGCGCACGGTGACGACGCCGTTCTCCGGCTTGACCATCTCGACGATGCCCGGCACGAGGAACTCGCGATCCACGGCGAAGGCGCCGGGGTGCAGCTTGCTGTAGAGGTCAGCCCGGGCCGAGGCCTTGTCCAGGGGTGTTTCGTCGGCGAAGAGGAGGTTCAGCAGATCAGGCAGTTCGTCGTAGCCCGGAGCGCTATCGCGGTACAACCGCAGAAGGTGCTTCTTCAGGCCATCCGCCCTAGGCAACTGACCGGCCGCCATGCGGGCCGCCGCCAGGGCGACCGGAGCGCCGTCGGTCTTCTCCACCCGCTCGATGAGGGTCTCGATCAGGGTGTCGGCCTTGTCGGGAGCACCCTGCCTGCCCACCTGCCCCGCGATGGGCACCAATTCCCGCCAGGTGTAGTCGTTGTTGTCCAGGGCCGCGAGCCACTGATCCTCCAGCTTGTCGAAGTGCCGGCCGTTGGCCAGCTTGCCGAGCTTGATCAGTGACGGTCCGTCGTGCGTCTCTTCGGTCATCTCATTCCTCGCGGCATGCAAAAGGCCCCTCGTCAACATCTCAACGAGGGGCCAATCTAGTCATTTTGTACGTTCGCGGAAAGGCGCAAGCACGCCAGGGCCACCGAAACCCCCTATTTGACCATGGTCATCTTGCTCGTGCTCATCGAGTTGCCCACCACCAGACGGGTCACGTACATGCCCGTGGCCTGGGCCAGCCCCTGGTCGTCGCGGCCGTCCCAGATGGCCTCGTGCCAGCCCGGGGTACGGTCCGTGACCAGCTCCCGCACGCGGCGACCGTTCAGGGCGAAGATCTCCAGGCGCACGACGGTACCGGCGGCGATGTCGTCAGGTATGCCGTAGTTGATGCGCGTTTCGGGGTTGAAGGGGTTCGGGTAGTTGCCGTCGAGGGCCGCCGCGCCGGGGGCGCCCGGGAGGCTTCTCACGTCATCCTCGAAGTAGATGGGGTCCGACCATTCGCTCATGGCGGACTTGCGCCCGTCGTCGTCGAACCCGCAGACGCGGATGCGCTGCACGATGCCGGCCTCGGCCCGCAGCGTGTAGATGGTGTCGCCCATGACCGTGGCGATCCGGCGCTCGGCGTCGGCGTCCTCCCGCAGCCAGACCTCGTAGCCGACGGCCTGGGGCAAGGGGTTGTCGCCGGCGTCCACCGTCGGGGACGCCGCCCAGTGGAAGTGGTAGTCGATGGTCTGGGCGATGGCCACCGTCGTCGTCAGCCACAGGCCGACCGTCAGTACCGTCATGCTGAATACTCTTTTGACCGTCACGTTGCTCACTCCCCAAAGGCCTGTCCGTGGTCGGATACGGTGTGATCACGGGAGGATGAGCAACCGGAGTGCCATGACGACTCCGCGGGGCGGGACCGGTCAGCGCGGAACGGTGCGGCGCGACCGGGCACATGGGGGAACCATGGGGAACACCGGAGGTGGTGACCGGGGAGGGCCGTGGGTGCGGAGGGATGTCGTTTTGACTTCGGGACGGGCAAAAAGCAACGGTTGTGCCTCCGAAATTGTGTCTTTCCTGCTCCTCTTGCCGGTGTGACCGGTGAGAGGAGTTCTCTAGAACGCCATCTTCAACTCATGCCGCCTCTGCTTCGCCAACGCCCTGGTCCCCACACTTCGTTCGTAGTACGCACCCCAACGAGGCGGCAACTCGCAGCGTGTTCTGAAGATCCGCCCACTCAGTATTTCCTGGATCGCTAGCG
>JAUUZX010000323.1 GCA_030592025.1 bacterium
GCCGGTAGTAGAGATCCTCCCGGAAAAGCCTGTCCTCGATGGCCGCTTCCGGGGGGCGGTTGGTCGCCGCGATGATCCGGACGTCCACGTCCCTCTCCACCGGGTCGCCCACGCGGTTGATGCGCTTCTCCTCCAACACCCGCAGCAGCTTGGCCTGGACACCGGGGCCGGCCTCGCCGATCTCGTCCAGGAAGACGGTGCCGCCCTGGCCGGCCTCGAAGAGCCCTTCGCGGTCGACGTCCGCCCCGGTGAAGGCACCCTTGCGGTAGCCGAAGAGTTCGCTCTCCAGGAGGGTCTCGGCGATGGCCGCGCAGTTGATGGCGATGAAGGGTCCGGACGAGCGTCCGCTGGCTCCGTGGATGGCCCGCGCCGTGATCTCCTTGCCCGTCCTGCTCTCGCCGCGGATGAGGACCGTGGCGTCCGAGGGGGCCACACGACCGATCAGGGCACGGAGGCTCCGGGTGGCCTCGGACTCCCCCACCAGCACCTGCTGGCCGGTCATGGTCCGGACCACCTTGCGCAGGGCCCGGTTCTCGCGATCGCGGTCGCGGCTCGCCAGGGCCTTCTCCACGACGTGGGTGACTTCCTGGAAGTTGATGGGCTTGGTCAGGTACTGGAAGGCGCCGGCCTGGAGGGTGGCCACCGCCGTCTCCACCGCCCCGTACGCCGTGAGCACGATGACCGCGGTGCCCGGGCTCCGCTCCCGCACCCCCTCGAGCACGGCCATGCCGTCGACCGGCTCCATGCGCAGATCGGTGATGACGACGTCGTAGAAGCCCGCGTCCACCAGCGCGAGGGCCTCGGCGCCGCCGCCCACGCCGGTCACCTCGTGGCCCTGATGCTTGAGGGCCACCGTCAGCAGGTTGACCATCTTGTGTTCGTCGTCCACCACGAGGATCCGTGCCACGTGCACTCCCGTTCTGCTGAGGCCCTAGGTCGCTCCTCCGGCAACCAGGGGCAGGGTGAGGGTGGCGACCGCGCCGGAACCGTCCGTGCGGTCCGTCAGCATGAGCTCGCCCCCCATGTCGTTGGCGATGCGGCGTGACAGGGCCAGGCCCAGTCCGCTGCCCTTCTCCTTGGTCGTGCGGAAGGGCTCGAACAGCCGCTCCGCCGATTCCTGCAGGCCACACCCCGTGTCAGTGACCGTCAAACGCGCGTGGCCGTCGGTCACCTCCAGCGCCACCTCGATGGTGCCGCCGCCGGGCATGGCGTCCCGCGCGTTGAGCAGCAGGTTCAGCAGCACCTGCTGCAGGCGGAGGGGGTCGCCCATCACGGACGCCGCGGGGCCGTCGGTGCGCAGGGTCAGCGTGACGCCCGTCTCGCCCAGAACCTTGTCCAGCAGACGCGCCCCCCGGTTCACGACCGGCGCCAGTTCGAAGACCTCGCCCTCGGCGGCCGTGTCCCGGCCGAACGCCAGGTAGCCGGTGAGGACACGGTCCAGGCGGTCGACCTCCTCGGGGATATACGCCGCCACCTCGTCCTCGATGCCCGCCTGCTCCAGCACCCGGGCCAGGTGCTCCCCCGCGCCGCGGATGATGCCCAGGGGGTTGCGCACCTCGTGGGCGATGCCCGCGGTCATCCGGCCCATGGCCGCCAGGTTCTCCTGCCTCACGAGCGAGGCCCGCGCCTGACCCAGGGACATGCTCAAACGGTACAGCAACGCGAGCACGAGGACCAGCACCGCCAGCACCACCACCCCCGTCACCCAGGCGCCGCGGCGCAGGGCGGCCAGGGAATCGAAGAAGTCGGGACTGCCGCTGACGGTGAGGATCGCCACGACCACGCCGCCACCCACCCAGGGATCGCGCAGCACCACCGGCGCATGGGCCGACTTCTGGTAGATCGTGCCCAGGCTGTAGAGACGGGACGCCGCCGCCTCGCCGGCGAGGGAGAGTTCGACGGGCGCCCGGTCGAGTTCCCCCCAGTCGTTGGGCTGGCCCGCGGGCAAGCTCGCCGTGGTGGACAGCAGGACGCGGCCCTCGGGGTCGCAGAGGGTGATCTCGCTCAGGTCGTCGGCGCGGGCCAGGCGACCATAGCGCTCGGCGAGGGAATCGGCCCAGGCGGCCTGGCTCGTGTCCGCGAGAGACAGGGCGAAGACGCGCTCGGCGTCCACGACCGTTGCCAGGCCCCGGGCCACCGCGAGCAGACGGTCCCCCAGGGCTTCGTCCAGGCGGGCGCGGCTGGCGCCGTAGAGGTGCAGGAGACCGGCGGTCACCGTGGCGGCCAGGAGCAGACAGGCCAATCCTGCCCAGAGCAGTGACCGGCGCTCGCCCCTCACCCCGTCCGATCCCCGGTCGCGGGATCGGTCCGGCCCGTGAGGGCGGCGGACTGTTCCCGGGCGTGGTAGCTCGAGCGCACCAGGGGCCCGGCCTCGACCCATTCCAGGCCCAGATCGCGGCCGATGTCGGCCAGGCGGTCGAACTCCCCGGGCTCGGCGTAGCGCCGCACGGGATGGTGACGTCGCGTGGGCTGCAGGTACTGCCCCATGGTAAGGATCTGCACGCCGTGGGCCACGGCGTCCTTCATGAGGTCGACGATCTCCTCGCCGGTTTCCCCGACGCCCAGCATGACGCCGGTCTTCACCCGGCAGACCGTGTCGTGGGTGTCCACCCAGTCGCGGGCAGCCCGGAGCAAGCGCAGGGAGCGGGCGTAGTCGGCGTTGGTGCGCAGGGCGGGGTAGAGCCGGGGCACGGTCTCGAGGTTGTGGTTCAGCACCTCGGGCGCCGCTGCGAGGACGAGTTCCAGGGCAGCCTGGTCCCCCATGAAGTCGGGGATGAGCACCTCGACACCGCAGCCCGGATTGAGCTCGCGGATGGCGTCGATCACGGCCACGAAGTGGGCCGCGCCGCCGTCGGGCAGGTCGTCCCGGTTCACCGAGGTGCAGACCGCGAACTTCAGCTCCATCTCCCGGACCGCCTCGGCCACCCGGCGGGGCTCATCGGGATCGAGAGGGCCGACCTTGCCGCCCGGAATGTTGCAGAAGGTGCAGTGGCGCGTGCAGATGTCGCCCATGAGTAGGAAGGTGGCCGTCCCGCTGGCGAAGCACTCGCCCCGGTTGGGGCAGTCGGCGCTCTCGCACACGGTGTTCAGACGCGAGCTGCGCAGCAGCCGCTTGAGGTCGTTGTAGCCCTCGCCGCCGTGGCGCTTGATGCGCAGCCAATCCGGCTTGCGCGCCGGGAGTTCGGAGCGACCCAGGTCGGGGATCAGGCCGCCGTCCTTCATGCGCGCCCCGTCTCCAGGTCGAAGACCTCGTCGGGCTGGAAGCGCCCCTTCTCGAACTTCACCGTCGCCGCCTCGTGCACCGGGTCGTGCTCGAAGACAAGGATCAGGCCGTCCTCCACCGCCCGCGTCAGGAATTGCTTCTTCTCGGTGACCGTCAGCAGCGGGTTCAGGTCGAAACCCATGATCCATGGGACGTGCACCTGGCTGAGGAACGGAATGAGGTCGCCGCAGAAGACGACCGTGCCCTCACCCGTGTTGAACTCCACCATTTGCTGTCCCGGGGAATGCCCGTTCACCGGCAGGACGCGCACGCCGGGCATGATCTCCTGGATGCCGTCGATGAACTGGAGGTCGCCGTGCTCGGCCAGGACAGCGAAGTCGTCGGGGCGGAAGCTGGCCCGGTCGCGCTCGGACGGGTTGCCGGCCC
>JAUUZX010000400.1 GCA_030592025.1 bacterium
CCCCCCGACTGGACCGGCCGGACGGCCGTCGACTGCACCGCCGCCGCCACGGCCGGTTACGCCTGGCACGCCAGCACCTCCCACCACCTCCCCGGCGCGTACTCCGCCTACTGCGGCGACGAGACCTTCCCCTCCTGCGGTACAGGCGACCCCGTCGGTGGTTACGGACTCGGCTGGTACTACATCCTCGAATGGCGCACGACCGTGGCTGACGCCAACCAGGGCACCTCCATCTCGGTAGCCTTCGATTTCGACCTGAACACCGAGCCCGCCTACGACTACGGCGTCGTCGCCCGCGAGTTGGAGAATGAAGCCTGGGAAACCATCTGGGAACTCTCGGGCGATTCCACCGGCGTCATCTCCGTGCCCATCACCTATGCCGTGGGCGAGTACATCGGCAACAACCTGGATGAGATCGCCATCTCGTTCATCGGCTCCACCGACGGCGGCTTTTCCGATGAAGACTGCATCTTTCCAAGCACGGGGCTGTGGCGCGTCGACGACGTGACCGTCACCATGGACAACCCCGCCACCACCTACAGCCATGACTTCGAGGACGGCACCCTCGGTCAGTTCCAACCCCGCTACCCCGGCGTGGTGGGCCTCTTCGCCCATATCGCGGCCAACATGGGCGACGGCGACATCTGCGTGGACAACGCCTCGCCCCAGGTCGTGTTCATCGACGACGGCGTGATCGTCCCCGGCACCGGCGGCAGCTTCGCCACCTCGCCCGACCGCATGTACGCCGGCGGTTACGTGGTCAACTACACCGGCGGCCTGTCCTTCAGCGAACAGTACCACCTGCGGAACTACGTGGTCTCGCCCCCCATCCCCTGGCAGGACCCGACCCACGACGGCGCCCGGTTCGGCTACACCTTCTACACGGACTCGGTTTTCCAGGATGGTGAAGCCGGCATCTTCGGGGACTGGATGATCCGTTCCACGACGGGCACGGCGGAGGATCTCGTGCAGGCCCCCTGGGAGCGCTCGCTCTTCTTCTACGAGGGCAGCGCCAAATACGAGCGCCCCTCCTGGGATGTGAGCGGTCTGCTGGTGCAGGGCCGCACCTACGTCCAGGTGGCCGTCGGCGCCAACGAGATCGCCTTCCTATGGGGTCTGGACGGCCACAACGGCAGTCCTTCGCCCTACTACGACAACGTGCGGCTCGAGAGTTTCCCGTTCAGGGGCCCGGCGATCACCGCCCAGAACCAACACCTGGCCCAGGACCGTTTCCCCGAGATCGGCATCATCGACACGGCCGATCTGGGCCGCAACAGCGTCCGCTTCGACATGGCCAGGAACGTTAGCGAATTTCTCCACGAGTGGTACTACGCCGGCGACTCCATCGTCATCGACGCCGTGGCCGTGCGTGACGGCGCCGAGTTGATGACCCGCCCTTCTTTCCACTACAAGTTGAAGCGTAATCCGCTGTTCGATCCCTACCGCCTCGCCAACTGGCCCGACTCCGGCCTGGTGGTCATGGACACGTCCTTCATCGTCCCGAACGTACCGCTGGCGGGCCGGTTCCAGGTCGACCTGCCGGACACGGGCTTCCTGTTCCCCGGCGACGTCCTGCACTATTACTTCTCGGCCGAGGACGGCATCGGCGGCTTCCAGGACCCGTTCACCTCGATCCTGCCCGCCGACATCAGCAACTGGGGCAACTTCGACGACCCCATGGCCTGGAGCGAGAACTACACCTTTCACGCCCTGCCGACCGTGTTCGTCGATGTCGATCATCCGGGTGAGTACACGTCGCCATCGATCCTGTTCTGGGACGATTCCGAGGGCGTCGACCGGGGCACCAAGGCCGCCTGGTACGATGCCTTCGCCGACTACGGCCTGATCAAGGGCGAGACCTACGACGTGTACTACAGCAAGGGGCCGAGCTCCGCCGTGGGCAACGGCATCTCGCGGGGCGCCACCACGGAGCAACTCCGCTGGTACGACGAATTGCTGTACACCTCCGGGAATATCGGCAATTCCACCTTGAACGACGGCAACTGGACCAACGGCGGCGACGACGACATCACCCGCCTGGTGAACTGGCTCGGCTTCGGTGGCAAGGACCTGTTCCTGTGCGGCAATAACCTGGCCCAGGACCTGGCTTCCTCGAGTTCAGCCACCAACAGCTTCCTGCTCGACCGCATGCAGGTGGGTTTCCACAGCTCGTCCCACCGGAACCTGCTCGGCGGGCAACTCGCCCCCCGCGTACTGGTGGCGGACGCCGGCACGAACCCCGTTCTCCGTTCCGTCACGAGTTGGATCGCTTTCGGCGACTGCCCGGACCTCTGGGACATCGACCTGGTCGAAGCGGTGGCGCCCGGCCAACGGCTGGCCGTGTTCGCCGACGCCTCGGGCGCCGACGGCGGGTACCCCTACTCGCCCATGACCCTGAACGTGCGCAGCAACGCCTCCCGCATCATCTCCATGACCCAGGACCTCGCCAACGTGGAGACGGACCCCCTCGAGGTCGGAGGAGGCAGCCCCGCACGGAACCGGATCCTCGAGGACGTGCTGGTCTACTTCGGCATCACGCCGCCCCCGTCCGCCGTGGGCGATCTGCCGACCGTCGCCCGGTTCACCACCACCAACTTCCCCAACCCGTTCAACCCCACCACGAAGATCGCCTACACGATCGCGGGTCCCGGTGACCTGACATTAAAGGTGTTCAATATCCGGGGCGAACTGGTGAAGACGCTGGTCAACGGCCACGTCGAGGCCGATGGTTCCGTGGAATGGGACGGATCGAACAACCAGGGCGGCCAGGTGGCGTCCGGCGTCTACTTCTACCGGGCGCAGATGGGCGGCGACGTCCAGGGCGCCAAGATGACCCTGGTGAAATAGGAGTAGCCCACCACATCCCAACAAGCCGCCGGGGTGACCTGCCCCGGCGGCATTCTTGACCCCGTCCTGTCATTTCCCGTAGACTTAGGGATATCGGTGCAACCCCCACGGTGTAGGGCTGCGCCAGGTTCCGCCGTCAAGGGGACAGCCATGAAATACCTCGCTCTCACCTCCGTATTCCTCCTGCTGCTGACCACCTCGGCGATCGCCCTCGCCGAAAACTCCCACGACCGGCTCCGCCACGGCGATCTCCGGGGCGGCACCCTCGCCGCCTATGGGGGACCGGCCGACCCCG
>JAUUZX010000324.1 GCA_030592025.1 bacterium
CAGGACGGGTAGATGGCCATGGTGCCGGCGACGGGTTCCTGCTCCAGGAGCCAGGTGACGGCCGGGTTCAGCAAGGCCCGCGCGCCCTTCACGTCCAGGGCGGTGGCCTCGGCCAGCAGGGTGACGATGCCGGCCGCTCCGCCGGTCATCCCCAGGTCGAGGAGCCCGTGGGGAGCCTGCAGGGCTTCCCCGGGGGGGAGCTCTCCCCAGGGGGTGCGCCAGGTTGCGGTGCGGTCGGCGACCATGGCCCGCTCGGTCAGGCGCTGGATGGTGTCCTCGAGGCAGAGGACCGCCGCCGGCCTAGGCCAGCGCTCCAGCGCGTACATGCCGACCCCCGCGAGGCCCCTGTCGAGGCCGACGCTCCCGGTCCAGGACCCGGGCCCGACGAGGGGGGCCAGAGCGGCGTCGACGTTGGCGACGGGGTCGCCGTCGACGGTCCAGCCCGGCAGGGCGCAGATATGGGAGGCGGCCCAGGCCACGCCGGTCCAGCCCGTGAACAGGCCCGGTGCGAAGGGCTTGGCGATGGCGGCGGTGATGGCGGCGTTGAGCAGGGTGACGGCGCGGTCCCGGTCCTGCTCGTCGCCCGTGTGCTGGTGGCGGTAGGCGAAGAAGAGCGCGGGGCCCGCCTTGCCCCCCGCCAGGTCCGGGGCTTCAGCGGTGCCGCCGGCCTTGGCCAGGGCCCGCCCGCGGTCGTTGCTGCGGGAAGGGGCGATCCGCGCCAGGTCTTCGGCGACTGCGTCGATGGCGCACCGGTAGGGACCCGCTTCCTCGGGCGAGAAGAGGGGGGACCAGCGGGTTTCCGGTGCGGCGCGCATCAGGTGGGTATCACTCCGGTGTCGGCGTACGTGCACGGACGCGTTGGGCCGTCCGTACCGGGAACAACCGGGCACCGGTGTATTCAAGAGCGTTTTCAAGAGTATTTTCGAGACGCGTCGAAAAAGGCCGCGGCGGGCCCGTCGGGGCTGTCAGCCCGTGCAGGACGTTATGTGCCGTCGGTCCCGGAACCCCATGATCAGGGCGCCGCAGGCCAGGACCAATCCGCCGAGGATCATCAAGCGGGCCAGCAGCGGCGAGGCCTGGGCGCGGTACCGCAGGACGGCGCCGAGGTTGCCACTGCGGAAGCGCACGCTCAAGCCGCCGGCCGGGGCCAGGTCCCGGGGCATCGGCACCAGGTAGGCGCGGAATTCGGCGCCCACCGGCAGGGCGACGTCTTTGGGCAGGGTCAGGGACGGTTCCCGGCTCTCGCCCTCCCAAACGAAGTCGCCGCCGATCTCCTCGACGCGCAGCTGGTAGCTGCGGGCGCCGTCCACACCGTGCCAGTGGAAGTCCAGGCCCGAGGGGCCGGCCACTTCGCCTTCCACGGGCCGCACGAAACCTTCTTCGGCGCCCGAGCGGTCGGCGCCGAAGCCCGCCGGGGCGACCGGTGGCATGAGCATGACCAGCAGCAGACCCATGGCCGCCATGCTGGCGGCGCCGGCGCTGAGGGAGGCGATGAGCCGGGACGACCGCTGCGCCAGGGGCACGACCCGGGGTGCAGCCGGGTGCGGCAGCACGAGGTGGCCGGAGGCGAGGCCGTCGGACATGCTGCGCCCGACGGCGGCTTCCAGGCGGCAGGCGTCGCAGATACGCAGGTGGTCCTCGCGCAGGGCGCGGTCGGCGGGTGAGGCGTCGGGCAAGGCGCCGCGCCAGATGTGTTCCCCGATCCCGGGTTCGACGCACTCGAAGGCCAAATTGTCGTCATGCATGTTGGTCATCATCTCTCTGTCTCCCTCCCTGGGTCCATGTCCGGCTCGGGTCCGGCATGGGGGGAACAATCGGCGAGGCGGTTATTCAAGTAGTCGCTCGCTTTCTTTATGCAGAGGGCCCGTCGGTAGTAGGCACCCTGGACGGTGCGTAGGCCCATCCGGCGCCGGATCTCCTCCATGGGGATGCCTTCGATATCGAAGTCGCGCAACAAGTTCTCGCATTCGGGACCGAGATTCTCCAGAGCTTCCTGGAGGAGGGCGAGGCGCTCATCGTCGAGCAGAATATCCAGGGGACTGTGCTCAGGGGAGGCGATCCGGTCGGTGAAAGGCTCGATATCCACGTGGGGCCGACGCCGACGCCAGAGCAGCAGGTTGCGGCAGCGGTTGCGGGCCACGGTGATGGCGAAGGCTTCGAGGTCTCCCGTGAACTCTTTGCGGCGGGTGACGTAGTCGAGGACGGCGACCACCGATTCGGAGACCACGTCATCGACGTCCCGGTCGTCCTCGCCCAGCATGATTTCGGTGGCGATGCGCAACGGGGATTCCAGCCCGCGGGCCAGGGCCTCCGCGCCGTCCCGGTCGTCGGCCAGGTAGTCCGCGACGAGGTCCCGGAACGGGCCGGGGTCTCGTCTGCCGTCGTCGGTGGCGCCGCGGTTCATGTGGCCGGTTCCGATCGCACGGGATGGTCCAGACGGACGGTGACGGGAAGGGTTGGAGACGAGTATAGTGATGGGGAATGGGCATGTCCACGAACCGAAGGAACCCAGCCCGGGACAACGGCGAGGCCGGAGCCCGGGTTATTGCCATGCGCACCGTCCCACGTCCCACCGGAATGCTCCGCTGGCTGCCGGCCGCTGCGGTGGCGTGCGTCCTGTTGTGGGGGTGTGGCAACGCCGGTCACGAGCGACTCGCGGGGATCCACGACCTGGAGGGGGTGCCTCTTTCGGCGGAGCTGCGCCCGGCCGTCGCCGGTGCGCTGCGCCAACTCGGTAGGCGGGAGCCCACCGGGGAGGTCGTCGATCAGTTGGCGGCCTACGCGGCCCTCGAGCCCCGGATCGACCGCGTCGAGAGCCGTGCCGCCGCGGCGTCCGAGCTCACGGCGCGGCTGCGCCTCGACCCCGGGAGCTTCCTCTGGCTCGACCTTGCCAACCGCAACAAGCACCTGCTGCGGGGCTACATCGACTTCGACTCCCTCCGCGCCGATCCGGCCTACGCCGACACCCTGCGGGGGGCCGGTGCCTTCGTCAGGGGGATGCATCGTTTCCGGGGAGTTGGTCGGGGCAGGGAGTTCCTGGAGGGGGATTTCTCGGCCCTGCCTCCCCATGCCCTCGACTCCTTCTGGCTGGTCCGTAAGCAGGCCAGAGCCCACCACGAACGGGGCCGGGGCGCGGAGGGCGTGCAACTCCTCCTCGGGCAACTCGACGCGGCGCGGACCGTCGGCGGATCGCGGCTGGAGGCGCGGCTGTGGCAGACCATCACCGCGATCCTGCGGGACAACGATCGCCTCGACGATGCGCTCCACGGTCAGACCGTCCGGGTCGCCCTGTGCCGCAAGACGAATTCGCGGTACGAGGAACTCAGCGCCCGCCTTGGCCTGGCCGCCATCCTCCAGCAGCGACGGGAGAGAACGGGCGCCTTCGCCATGATCGACAGCTGCATCGCGTCGGCCCGCGCCCTGGACTACCCCTGGCAACTGACCCGGTGCCTGAGCCGCGCGGCCAGCTACCACGCCGAGGCGGGTGACCTCGAGCAGGCCCTGGGGTTCGACCTCCAGAGCCTCGACCTGGCGCGGGCCGTGCAGGACTCGTTCAACGTCCCGGTCACCATCACCAACGTGGCCTACGACCTGCGGCTGCTCGGTCGTCTCGAGGAATGCCGCACTTACCTCGACGA
>JAUUZX010000436.1 GCA_030592025.1 bacterium
ACCGCGGGCTGCTGGCACGAGACCAAGAATTCGGCCTACGGCCTCGGTCTGGACAACCTGAACATCATCCTCGACTGGAACGACTTCGGAATCGACCCCCACGCCACGAGCAGCATCGTCGCCGGCGGCCCCCGCGACTGGTTCGAGCCCTACGGCTGGCACGTGCACGAGGCGGCCAACGGCAGCGACTGGCTGCAGGTCACCACGGCCCTGTTCGAGATGACCCACGGCGACAACCCGACCCACCGCCCGGGCATGATGTTCGGCAAGACCCGCAAGGGGCGCGGCTACTACAAGTACGACGCCCCCAGCCACGGCGCGCCCCACAAGATGAACGACGAGAACTTCTGGCATTGCCGGGCCGACTTCGCCGAGAAGTACGGTGTCACCTGGGCCGGCGAGTCGAAGGCCGCGCCCTCGGACAAGGCCGCCCAGCGCGAGCAGTTCGCCGACAACATGAACGTGGTCCTGGACGTGCTGCGGAAGAACGACGACCTCCTGGCCTACCTGGCCGACCGTCTCGTCGAGATCGGCGACAGCGTGCCCGAGGACATCGACGGCTTCACCCTGCCCGTGGCCAAGAACCCCCTGCGCGACGAGAAGCTCTTCGACGTGGAGAGCTACCCCGCCGACATGTGGGCCGCACCGGGCACCAAGCAGCCCAACCGGGCGGGCTTCGCCAAGTGGGGCAGCTGGATCAACAGCTACTGCCAGAAGAACTACGGCCGGCCCCTGTTCCTGGTGTGCTCGGCCGACCTGGCCGGCTCCACGAACATCGCCGGCTTCGGCGCCGACTATGGCGACATGAAGAACACCGGCTGGTTCCAGCGCGAAGAGAATCCCGACGGGGTGATCCTGCCCCAGGGCATCACGGAGTTCACCAACGCCGGGATCATGGTCGGCGCCAGCAGCGTGAACTTCGCCGACGACCTGGAGAACGAGTTCAACGGCTACTACACCGCCAGCAGCACCTACGGCTCCTTCAGCTACCTGAAGTACGGCGCCATGCGTCTGTACAGCCAGATGGCCCAGGACTGCGAGTGGAAGCTGGGCAAGACCATCTGGGTGGCGGGCCACAGCGGCCCCGAGACCGCCGAGGACAGCCGGACCCACTTCGGCATCTTCAGCCCCGGCGCGACCCAACTCTTCCCCGACGGCCACGTCATCGACATCCACCCCTGGGAGTACAACGAGGTGCCGGTGCTCCTGGCGGCGGCCCTCAAGACGGACAAGCCCATCGTGGCCCTGCACCTGACCCGCCCCGGCGTGGAGATCCCCGACCGGGCGGCCCTGGGCCTGGCCAGCCACTTCGAGGCGGCCAAGGGCGCCTACGTGCTGCGGGACTACAGGCCGGGCGAACTGAAACAAGGCGTCATCATGGTCCAGGGCACCATGAGCACCTTCAACCTGATCCAGGCCCTGCCCGCCATCGACGCAGCCGGCGTGAACGTGAAGATCGTGGCCATCCCCAGCACCCAGCTCTTCGCCCTGCAGAGCAAGGCGTACCAGGAGAGCGTGCTGGACGGTGGCGACCGCCTGAACAGCACCTACATCACCAACCGCTCACGACGGGTCACCCAGGACTGGGTCTTCAACCCCCTGGCGGATCGGTACGCCATGAGCAGCGATCACGACGACATGTGGCGTCCCGGCGGTTCGCTGGACGA
The DNA here is from genome assembly GCA_030592025.1 of bacterium. Next base: position 1,668 of record JAUUZX010000436.1, read on the forward strand.
GGTCTGCGTGAGCGCGGGCATCGACCTGGACTCCATCGTCAATGGTGTCGTGAAGTTCGCCCAGGCCTATCCCGACCGCATGGCTGAGCTGGAGAAGATGCTGGGCGCCGCCCGCGGCTAGCACCATCCCGAGCGCATGTGAGAAGGCCCCTGCTCCGGCGGGGGCCTTCGTCGTTCCCTTCGTCGTTACCCGGTTGTGCCCACCGTCCCCGTGCCCTATTCTGGGCGTCCGTCCGCCGTCTCCCGGGTTGTGAAAGGATCCTGAACCATGCGCCTCGGAATCATCATTTGCTTGCTGCTGCTCGTCCTCGCGCCGACCGCCATCGCGGAAACCGGCACCGTCGAGTTCGTCGAGAGCTGGCCCCAGCACACGGTCCTGGACCTGGACGACCTGCGGGACGCCGCCGACGTGTGGCCCGAGGTCTTCGGCGCGGCCACGACCCGCATCGACCTGGCCGGCTTCTACTTCAGCCGCAAGGGCGACGGCGACGACGCCTACGGCCCCGACTCGGCCCCCGACCTGCTCCTGCCCGCGCTGGACGCCGTGGCGGCAGCGGCCTCACGGGGCGTGGCCGTGCGCACCCTCGCCGACGCCAAGTTCCACCGCAACTACCCCGACGTGCCCGACTGGCTGGGCGGCCTCGACGGGGCCGAGACCCGCATCTTCGACGCCGGCCCCCACTGGGGCGGCGTGCTCCACGCCAAGTACTTCCTCGTGGACGACGACAGGTTCTTCATCGGGAGCCAGAACTTCGACTGGCGCGCCCTGGGCCAGATCCACGAACTGGGTGTGCTCGTCCGGCACGCGGACCTGACCACGGACATGCGCCGCATCTACGACCTGGATTGGGACCTGGCCGCCGGTGGCGCCCTCGCGGTCGAGCCTCCGGCCGACACACCGCTGGCCGACCTGCCGAAGCACCGGTTGACCACCAGCAGCGGCGCCGAGGTCGAAGCCCTCGTCACGGCCAGCCCCCGAGACGGCCTGCCCGCCGGAATCCCCTGGGACCTGCCCCTCATGGTGGAGATGATCGACGCCGCCCGGGATTCGGTCCACGTGCAGCTTCTGTCCTACGGCGTGACGGACCGGGAACGGCGTCTCTTCGACGATCTGGACCGGGCCCTGCGCCGGGCCGCGGTGCGGGGCGTCCAGGTGAGGATCATCCTCGCCAACTGGTCCAAATCGAAGTACAGCGTGCCCTGGATC
>JAUUZX010000232.1 GCA_030592025.1 bacterium
CCTGAAGCTGAACGGCTTCACGGTGGTCACCAAGGAGGTCAAGTCCTTCAACGACGCCGAAGGCAGCCGCAACGTACGTAGCTGTCTGGACATGCAGTTGGCCATCAACGTGATGGAAATGACGCCCAACCTGGACACCGTGATCATCTGCACCGGCGACGGCGACTTCGTGCCCCTGGTGCAGGCGGTCGGTCGTTCGGGCCGGCACGTCGAGGTCTGCGCCCTGCGCGAGATGACCAGCACGGAACTCATCGCCGCGTCGGACGTCTACCAGGATCTCGGTGCGCTGAAGGACGAGATCGCCCTGGCCGGGCCGCCGCCCCGGGAGGCGAGACCCGAGGAGCCCCAGCCCAGCCGCGACGGCTACGACGCCATCGATCCCGGGGCCACGAGCTTCGACTTCTGATTCCGCATCGAGTGCGAACCCTATCCCGCGGGCCCGTCTCCCCGAGACAGGTCCGCGGCGATCTGTTGGCGGTAGGCGGTCTGGATCCGGCGCGTGACCGGACCGGGGGAGCCGTCGCCCACCGGACGCTCGCCGACCCTGACCACCGGCAGGATCTCCCGCACGCTGCTGGCCACGAAGACCTCCGCCGCCGTCTCGAGATCGGCGCAGGTCAGGCGCAGGCGGCGGGTCGGCATCCCCAGGCCTCCCAGCAATTCGATGATCCTCTCCCGGGTCCGGCCCGGCAGGAAGGTTCCTTCCCGGCCCGGCGTGGCCACTTCTCCGTCCCTGACCACGAATAGATTGCTGACAGCCCCCTCCAGCAGGTGGCCGTCGCCGCCGGTGAGGATCGCTTCGAGGCAACCGGCCCGGGCGGCAAGGCGCAGGGCCAGGACCGTGGTCAATCCGTTGAGGGTCTTGAGCTCGGGCAGGTTGCCCCGGGCGAAGCCGGGTGGCAGGCAGAGCACGGAGATCCCGTCCCGCTGCCAGGTCGCCAACTCGGGCGACACCGGGGTCAGGGTCAACAGCAGGGTGGGGGCGATGTCGTCCAGGCGATCCAGGGGCAGGGCGCGCTCCGGATCGGCCCCGCGACTGAGGGTGATGCGCAGACGACCGTCGTCCCGGGTCAGGTCGTTGCGGCGGGCCAGTTCGGCGACCAGGTCCCCGAGCGACGGCAGGTCCAGGGGCATGGTCAACCCGAGAGTGGCGCCGTGGTCCACCAGCCGCCGGTGGTGGGCGGGCAGGTCCAGGGCGCGCCCGGCGTAGAGGCGCAGGGTCGTGTACACGCCGTCGCCGTAGAGAAAACCGCCGTCCCAGATGGAAACGGTGGCCTGGCGGTGGTCGAGCCATTGGCCGTTGAGGTGGACGATCATCGGGTCGCTCCCGCTTCCGGGCGGCACACGGCCGCACCGATGGAGCTTCCCATACGGGGGAGATGGGGGCAAGGACCCTGTCGGTCCCGCCGGGCTAGGCTGTGCCTTGGGCGGACACCAACTCGCGGGCTTCCAGGATACGTCCCCAGCGGCGCCGGGTCTCGGTGTCCCCGTTGTCCGCGGCCAGGATCTCCTCGGCCACCTGCCCCGCCTGCTCCAGCGCTTCACAGCAGCCGCTGGTCAGCAGACGGAAGTGGCGGCGACGAATGTCGACCGCCTCGGGCCACTGCTGCAGATGCTGCGCGCAGATTTCCACCGCGGTCCGGGGACAGCCTGCGGCCTCTTCCACGTCGCACAGGTTCAGCAGGGCGTTCTCGTAACCGGGTTGCAGGTCCATGGCCCGCCGCAGGTGGGCCCTTGCGTCGTCGAAGGCGCCGCGCATGAACAGGGCCACGGCCAGATTGTTGTGGGCTTCCGCGTCTTCGGGCAAGGCGGCCACCGCGCGCAGGAAGTCGTCGTGGGCAGCGTCGAATTTTTCCAGATGGATGCGGATCACTCCGCGGTTGTGCAGGACGTTGGCGTTCTCGGGGATCAGCTCGAGCACATGGTTGAAGCAGGCCTCGGCCTCGGCATACTCGCCGAGCGCCGCGTACAGACCCCCCAGGTTGTTGTGCCCCTCGGGACGATGGGGAAAGGCCTCGATGACCTCGCGGAAGTGGGCCAGGGCACCCTTGAGGTCGCCGGCCTCCAGGGCGGCGGATCCGGCCATGACGGCCTGGCGCATATCTTCGGGGGCGGGGTAGTCGACCATGGGATTCTCCTCGAGGTGGCGGGATATTGCCCGACGGTTCGCGATCCTGCCCGAGGCCTCTTCGCAATGAGCATGCCGCCGCGGCAACGGACCGGCGCAGGACACGCACGGCAAGTCCTTGTCCGATTGACGACTATGGCAGTGCCAAGGAAGAGGGGACCGGAGCGAGCGATGGGCGTGGCCGGAATCTGGCCCGGGCGGCAAAATTCGTCCCTGTCGCCCGCAACTTTGTTGACACCATTGCGGACTTTGTTATTTTTGCAACAAGACAACACCGGAACCGTCACTTCGGCGGGCGGGGTGCGCGGGTGACGCCCGTGAACCGCAATGTCGAGCCTTCCCACGAATTTCAGGAGTTTTCATGTTCGAAAAGTTCCTGCCCGTGCTTCTGGTTCTAGCCGTGGCGGTTGTTTTTTCGGCGATGTTCCTGGGACTCAGTTTCTGGCTGGGGCCCCGCCGCCCTTCGGCGCTCAAGGCCTCGACCTACGAGTGCGGCATCCCCGTCCGGGGAACCATCCAGATCCGCTTCTTCGTGCGGTTCTTCCTGGTGGCCCTTCTTTTCCTCCTCTTCGACCTGGAGGCCGTCTTTCTCTACCCCTGGGTCATCATCTTCAACGGTCTGGACGCGGCCGGCCACGGCATCTTCGCCCTGAGTTCCATGGGGCTCTTCGTCACGGTGCTGGTGGTCGGGCTTGCCTACGCCTGGAAGAAAGGCGGGTTGGAATGGCAGTAGACCTCGACAACCCCAGCAATTTCATCACGACGCGTTTGCGCCAGGCGGTGAACTGGGGCCGCAAGTACAGCCTGTGGCCCCTTCCGTTTGGTGTTGCCTGCTGCGCCATCGAGTTCATGAGTACCGTCTCCAGCTACAACGACATCAGTCGTTTCGGCGCCGAGCTGGTGCGCTTTTCGCCCCGGCAGAGCGACCTGATGATCATCGCCGGCACCATCAGCTACAAGCAGGCGCCGGTGCTGAAGACCATCTATGCCCAGATGTGCGAGCCCAAGTGGGTCATCGCCATGGGTGTCTGCGCCAGCAGCGGCGGCTTCTACAACAACTACGCCACCCTGCAGGGGGCGGACCGGATCATTCCGGTGGACATGTACGTGGCGGGCTGCCCGCCCACGCCGGAGAACCTGCTCTACAGCCTGACGCTGATCCAGGAGAAGGTCGAGAAGGAGGGCTTCGCGCCCTCCGTTGTGCGGCATGCCGGTCACGGTATCGCCGCGGAGGTCGAGGGTTGAACCGGGATCCGCGAATCCCCAGCGCCACAACCCCCAGCAGGGACGGGACCGCCCGCGGGCTGCCGTCCGGGAACGGAAGAGCATGAGCCAGAAGCTCGTCGAACGCCTCCAGAACGAATTCGGGCCCGATATCCTGGCCGCGACCAGCAATCACGGCGACGAGTCGGTGACCGTCGCACCGGACAAGCTGCTCACGGTCCTGGGCCACCTGCGCGACCGGGAGGGTTGCGAGCAGTTGTCGGACGTGGTGGGCGTCGACTTTCCCGACCGTAGCGAGCGCTTCGAGGTGGTCTACCTGCTGCGCTCCTGGAGCCAGAACCAGCGCATCCAGGTCAGGGTCGGCGTGGCCGAGGACGCGCCCGTGCCCACGGCGACCGGCCTGTACCACAGCGCCGACTGGCATGAGCGCGAGGTCTACGACATGTACGGCGTGCCCTTCAGCGGGCATCCGAACCTCAAGCGCATCCTCTGCCACCACGAGTTCGAGGGCCACGCCCTGCGCAAGGACTACCCCATCGAGCAGGGCCAGGAGTGCTCGCGCTCCGAGCACCTGTTCGACGACGAGGACGTGGCGCGGGCGGCGGCCCGGGCCAGTGCGGTGATCTGCGATCCGGACGGGGTCACCGACGAGGTCCACCCTTCGGACCTGCTGACGGTGAACCTGGGGCCCAGCCACCCGGCCATGCACGGCGCCCTCAGGGCGGAGGTCCTGCTGGACGGCGAGACCATCATCGAGGCGCGGACGGAGATCGGCTACATCCACCGCTGCTTCGAGAAGGAGGCCGAGGATCACACCTGGGCCCAGGTCATGCCCTATACCGACCGCCTGAACTACTGTTCGGCCATGCTCAACAACTCGATCTACGCCTCGGCGGTGGAAAAGCTGATCGGGATCGAGGCCACGCCCCGCGCCCAGGCGATCCGCGTCATCGTCGGTGAACTTTCGCGCATCATCGACCATCTGGTTTGCATCTGCGCCAACCTCGTGGACATCGGAGCTCTGACCAACTACTGGTACCTCTACAACGTGCGCGAGGGGATCTACCAGATCCTGGAAAAGCTCTGCGGTTCGC
>JAUUZX010000476.1 GCA_030592025.1 bacterium
GAAACCTGCATCCGGAGTCAGCGCCTCGCGCGCGCAAAGAGGACCCAGGCCAGGATTGCGTAGACGACATTGCCTGCCCAGCCAGCCACGATGGGCGGCAGCACACCGGTATGGCCCAGAGAACGACCGAACATCATCAACAGATAGTAACCGAAGCCCACGAGCAGCGTGAGGCCGAATCCCGAGGCGATGGTGGTCTTGCGGGGCCCCGAGGCCAGAACCACGCCCAGGCAGACAACAATGAAATTGACCATGGGGAACGCCAGCTGGAACTGGATATCCACGTCGATGGAGGCCGGGTCGCCGCCGGTCATGCGCAGCAGGTCGCGGTGGTCCAGGAGCTGGCGGATATTCATGTTCTCCTGGCGGACGCGGGTCCGGTACAGCCCGCGGGGCGTGATGGCGAGGTCAGCGGCGGTCAGCATCTCGAAGGGCTCGATGACCTCGTCATCGCCAGCGAAAACGCGCCGGGTGCCGTGGTGCAGGATCCAGTGCTCGCCGTCCCATTCCGCGCGCTCGGCGTCGATGCGCTCGGTAACCACGGCGCCGTCCTGGGCCAGGATGCGCAGGCCCGTGAGCAACCCCGTGTTGGGGTCGAAGCGGCGCGCGGAGTAGCGGCGACCGTCGGGCCCGGTCAGGGCGATGTGTTGGGTGGGTCGGATGCGATCCGGGTTGCCGTGGATCTCCACGTCCCACACCCGCTGGCGCCCTACGTTGGCCTGGGGCAGGACGAATTCCCGCCAGAGCAGCGAAAAAACCGTCGTGAAGATGGCCAGCACGATGAGGGGCTGCGTGACCCTCAGCAGGGACCAGCCCGCCGTGAAGAGGGCCGTCAGTTCGAGGTAACGGGCCATGGTCCCGATGGTGAAGAGGGTCGCCATGAGCATGGCCACCGGCAGGACCGTGTCGACGATCCAGGCGGCCTTGAAGAGGTAGTAGCGGGCGATCATGGAGACGGTGGCGTCGTTGTCGACGAAGCTGCCCATGTGGTCCACGAGGTCGAGCACGGTGAAGAGCACCAGGGCGCCGACCATGGTGTAGCCCAGATTGCGCAGGAAGGGGGCCACGAGGTAGCGGTGGATGATGGGCATCAGCGGCTGTCCTCGTCCGGCAGGAACTCAGCGGTCAAGGGCGCTCCCAGGGCGGCGGGCCGGGGCTTGAGGGTGAAGGCGAAGAGGGACGACTCGCGCACCGTCTTCAGGAAAACCGGGATGCCGATGGCGGTCAACACGATGTTGGCCGCCCACATGGCGAGCATGGGGTCGAGCAGCCCCCGGTCGGCGTACTTCTCGCCGACCACCAGGAAGAGGTAGTACACGAGATAGACGGCGATGGCCAGGCTTACGCTCACGCCCCGGCCGCTGCGCGACGTTGTGACGGCCATGGGCACCCCCAGCAGGGCGAAGACGACGCAGGCGAAGGGGATGGCGAACTTCTTGTGGAACTCCACCAGGTAGCGGTTCCGCTTAACCTGGTAGCTGGAGACGACCTTCTCCTGGTACCCGGCCTGCTCCACCGTGCGCTCGACCTTGAGGCGGGTGGCGCGGAACTTGGGATTCAGGAATTTCCGGCGGGCCGGCACCGGCTCGGGGGCGGGCTTGCGGCCCAGCACGTCGTCCCGCCGCTCGGGGTCCAGGAGCTGCCACTGCCAGCGCAGGAGACCCAGGGCCTGCTCGGCCACATGGGTGTGGGCCTCGAGTTCCTTGGCCTTTTCCGCGGCGGCGGCGGCCCACAGGTCGTTGAGGTTCATCTCCCGGTCACTCCGCGCCTTGCGCCCCGACTCGCGGAAGTCCCGCTCCACATTTTTCACGTAGACGTTCTGCTGGTGGAAGCGGACGACCTGGTACTTGTCCGGCTGCTCCTTGTCGGGCCGTTCGTGCACCTCGCCGTCGTGCAGCTCGATGAGCATGGAGTCCGTCTCGTGATCCGGGACGATGCGGCCCCAGACGGCGGTGGTCACCCGGGGCGCCAGGTCGGTGGGCTTCTGACGCTCGATGATGTAGACGTCCTCGATGCGGCCCGTATGGTCGTCCTTCTTGCTCACGTAGATGGTCATCTTGTCGCTGAGCTCATTGAACTGACGGGGCTGGATCTCCAGCATGGGCTTGGTGCGGTTGATGTCGTAGACGAGGCTGGCCAGGGTGTGGTTCGACTCGGGGAAGACCCAGTGGTTGTAGGCCGTCAGACCGACGGCGATGAGGGTCGCGGCCGTGAGCAGCGGCCGCAGGATCGCCCACAAGCTGACGCCGCTGGCCTTGAGCGCCGTAATTTCATGATCGGCAGCCAGTTGCCCCACGGCCATGAGGATGGCGATCAGCACCGCCATCGGCACGGAAAGTGCAAACGTGTGCCCCAGGCTGAGGACGAGAACCTTCGTGGCCAGCAGGAATGGAACACCTTTGCTGACAAAGAGATCGACGTACTTGAACAGGATCTCTATCATCAGCAGGAAGGTGATGACGAACAATCCGAAGAAGAACGGACCGACGGCCGAGAGCAGCAAGTGTCTATAGATCAGATACATAGCTCCTGAGTTCCGTTGCGCGACCAACCATCGCGGGGTGGCGCGGTCCCATGGTCGGATCGCTACCGGCCTCGCATCAGGCTCCCCGGCGGGGGAGCAGC
>JAUUZX010000450.1 GCA_030592025.1 bacterium
CCTCCACGCCTACGGTTGGTTCGACCGGTTCTCCAGCGCGGACTCCCTCTTCGGCGCCACCGAGAAGCTGGACTGGACCCGGCTCGGCGGCGACGCCTGGCTCACCTGGCTGCCCGCCAGCCGCCTGCGCCTGGATCTGGGCGCCGCCAGCCAGGCCGTCGAGACCTACGCCGCCCTGGACCGGCACACCCACTTCGAGCAGGCCGGCCTGACGGCCGACTGGCGCTTCGCCCGCCGCTGGTCCCTCAACGCCGGCGGCAACCTGGCTGACTACAGCGACGGCAACCACCGTCGCCGCGGACGCCTGGGCCTGAAGTGGAAGCGCGAGGGCCGGATCGAACTCGCCGCGGGGCCCGTGCTGAGTTACATGGATTTCCGCGACCCCTACCCCGGCGGGTACTGGTCCCCGGACTGGGTGCGCAACGGCAGCTTCGAGGCCACCGCCGGCACCCGCACCCGCCGCGCGACCTTCCGCCTCAGCGGCGGTTTGGGCCGGGAGCAGGAAACCGGCGCCGAGACGGTGACCGTCGGCAGCATTTCCGGCAGGATCGGCTGGCGATTCGTCCCCGGCTGGCTGGCGGCCGTGGAGGGCGGATACGCCAAGAGCAGCTTCAGCAGCGCCAGCGGCTACAGCAGGACCTTCGCCGGCGTCTCGGTCCGCGCACTGTTCTGAGGAAGGGAGGTCGCCCCATGATCCACCGCCACGATCTGCCGCGGATTCTCGGGGCCCTGCTCCTGCTCGGTGCGTTGGTGGCGGCCGGCTGCGGTGGCGACGACGACGCCCTCCCCACGTACAGCGCCAACCTGCTGGACCCGCCCGACCTGGCCCGGCACGTGCTCACCGACGGCACCCCCGGTGTGCCGGTCCTTTGCTACCACTACTTCCGCGCCGACTTCGACCCCGCCTACCTCGCCCGGGTCGTGGGCTCCCTGCTCTTCGGTCTGCCCGCCCTGGGCGACCGCGAATTCTGGACGACACCCCGGGCCGAGTTCGCCCGCCACCTCAAGCATTTCGAGAAGACAAACACCCGGGTCATGACCCTCGACGAGGTGGCCGAGTTCGTCCTGGCCGGACGGGAGTTGCCGGAACGCGCCGTCGTGCTGACCATCGATGACGCCGACCGCACCGTCTACGAAATCGCCTGGCCCCTGCTCGTGGAGCACGACATGCGCGCCCACCTCTTCGTGCTCACCGGTGAGGTCGGTCGCCGCTGGAGCGAACTGGACGTGTGCTCCTGGGAGGAACTGGAGGAGATGTCGGCGTCGGGCCACGTGCTGGTGGAGTCCCACACCCGGGCCCTGCACTTCAAGGTCCGCACGCCCCGGGGGCACGAGCCGGTTTTCTGGCACCCGACGGAGATCCCGGACGAGGTGACGGCCACGAACCGGGCCCTCCTCGGCGACGACCCGGCCGCGGGCGACGCGACCACGCCCCTGACTTCCGTCGCCATCGACCTGCGGGCCAGCCGGGCCGAGATCACCCGGCACCTGGGCACGCCGCCCCGCTGGCTGGCCTGGCCCTACGGCTACGCCACCGACGCCCTGGACAGCCTCGCCCTGGCGGCGGGCTTCCGCGGCACGGTCAGCCTCTACCCCGGGCGCTTCACGGCGCTGGACACGACCCTCCACGTCGGCCGCGTCACCCTCACGGCCAAGACGACCATCGGGGAGATCATCGCCGTCCTGCCCCCGGGCGAGGGCTAGTCCGCCGCCGCGGCGCCCACCCACAGACGCCGCGTGCGCGGTCCGTCGAACTCGCAGAACCACACGACCTGCCAGGTCCCCAGGCGCAACTCGCCGCCCTGCACGAGGAGGGTCACCGACGAACCGAAGAGGCTCGCCTTGATGTGGGCCGCGCTGTTGCCCTCGGCGTGATGGTAGCCGTCCTGCCAGGGCACGAGCTTGTCCAGGGCTGCGCCCATGTCCCGCACCACGTCGGGATCGGCGCCCTCGTTCACGGTGACCGCCGCGGTGGTGTGGGGGTTGAAGACGATGACGGCGCCGTCGTTCAGGCCCAGTTCGGCGATGGCTTCCCGCACGTTGCGGGTGACGTCGACGAAACCGGTGCGGTCCGAGGTGCGCAGCGTGATCTCGATCATGGCAGGTCCTGTCCGCTGAATGAAATGAGGGACCGCCCGGGGGCGGTCCCTCATTTGTACCACGGGCCGGTCGTCCCTAGAAGTCGAAGTACATGGTGTACTCGTAGGGATGGGGCCGGCGGTTGATGGCGTTGATCTCCTCGTGCTTGATCTCCAGCCAGCGCCGGATGAGCGCGTCGGGGAAAACGCCACCGCGGGTCAGGAACTGGTGATCCGCCTCGAGGGCGTCGAGGGCGTCGGCCAGGGAGCGCGGCAGGAAATCCTCCTGGCGGCCCGCATTGCTGGGCGCGTCCTCGGGTGCGTAGCCCGCGGCCTGGGGATCGATCCCGTTGACGATGCCGTCGAGGCCGGCCATGAGGATGGCCGAAGCGCACAGATACGGGTTGCAGGTGAGGTCGGGCGGCCGGTACTCGATGCGCCGGAATTCGGGGTCGGTCACGTAACTGGGGATGCGTATGGCCGCGCCCCGGTTCGACCGCCCGTAGGTGCGCGCCGTCGGCGCCTCGAAGCCCGGCACCAGACGCTTGTAGCTGTTGGTGCTGGGATTGGTGAGGGCGCACAGCGCATCCGCGTGGCGCAGCACGCCGCCGATGTAGTGGAGCGCCGTCGTCGACAGGTTCGCGTAGCCCTCGGGATCGTGGAAGACGTTCTTCCCGTTCTTGGTCAGGAACTGGTGCAGGTGCCAGCCGCTGCCCGCGTTGTCGTAGAG
>JAUUZX010000310.1 GCA_030592025.1 bacterium
GTCTTCCTGGATCTCAAGTACCACGACATCCCCAACACGGTGGCCGCCGCCGCCCGGGTGGCCGCCGGCCTCGGGGCCGATTTCTGCACGATCCACGCCTCCGGGGGCCGCAGCGCCCTCACGGCGGCGAGCCTGGCCCTGGCCGAATCCGCCGGCCCCGACGGCACGCGCCCCGCCCTGCTGGCGGTGACGGTGCTGACGAGCCTGAACGCCGGGGAGATGGTCGAGACCGGCCCCACCACCGACACCCTGCAGGACCGGGTGGAGCGGCTCGCCCGCCTGGCCTGGGACTGCGGCTGCGACGGCCTCGTCTGCTCGGCGGCCGACCTGCCCCGCCTGCGCGAGGTCGTGGGGCCGGAGCCCCTGGTCGTGACCCCCGGCATCCGCCCCGCCGGCGCCGCCGCCCAGGACCAGCAGCGGGTCACCACACCCCGCGCCGCCGTCGACGCCGGCGCCGACTTCCTGGTGGTGGGGCGTCCCATCACCCAAGCCGAGAACCCGGCGGCTGCCCTCGCCGCCATCGCGGCCGAACTGGCCTAGGGAGGACCGACATGGACGAGGCGAAGGTGCTGGAGATCATGGAGGAACTGGGCGCCCTGCACCGGGGCCACTTCCTGCTGAGCAGCGGCCGCCACAGCGACACCTACTTCCAATGCGCCCGCATCCTGCAATTCCCGGACCTGGCCCGGGAATTCGGCGTCGCCCTCGGCGCCTTCTACGACGACGTGCCCCACGACCTGGTCGTCAGCCCGGCCCTGGGCGGCATCCTCATCGGCCATGAGGTGGCCCGAGCCCTCGGCCGCCGTTTCGTCTTCTCGGAGCGCAAGGACGCCGCCATGATGATCCGCCGCGGTTTCACCATCGAGCAGGGCGAGAAGGTCATCATCGCCGAGGACGTGGTCACCCGTGGCACGAGCCTGCTCGAGGTCGTGAAGGTGGTCGAGGAGGCCGGCGGGACCGTCGTCGGCCTGACCAGCATCATCGACCGCACCGGCGACGACGTGGCGCTGCCCCTGCCCCTGCACTCCCTGGCCAAGGTGAAGGTCGAGACCTGGGAGCCCGACGATTGTCCCCTGTGCAGCGAGGGACACGACCTGGTCAAGCCCGGCAGCCGCGGCAACTAGGCGCCGTGGCGCCGTTGGCCGAACCCCCGCGGTCCCGTCGGCGATCCGCCCTGGCGGGGCTGGCGGTGGCGCTGGTCTTCGCCGCCCTCTGGTGGACGTCCCACCCGCCGCGCCCCCAACACCCCACCGGCGATCTCTACAGCCACCTCTCCGTGGCGCGCCATCTCGTGCGGGGCGAAGGCTTCCGGACCGACATGGCCTACCCCCTGTCCTTCGCCTGGGACTTCGCCCGCGAGCTGCCCCAGCCTCTCGTGCACCGCCCGCCGGGTTTCGCCCTGCTCCTGACCGTGCCCCACCTGGCGGCCGGCGGCGACCCCGGGCGCACCCTGGCCGCCGTGCGTCTGCTCCAACTCGTGCTGCTGACGGCGGTGGCCTGGCTCGGCTCGGCCGCCTGGTTCGCGCGGAAACGACCCGGCGCCGCCCTGGGCTGGCTCGTCCTGCTGGGGACCAACCCCCTGCTCGCCTTCGCGGTCGACTGGGGCCACGTCGAGCTCGTGGCCGCCCTCCTCCTGTTGGCGATCTGGCTGCGACGGCGGGAGGGCATGTCGCGGCTCGGCCCGGTCGAAGGCCTGCTCCTGGGAACCCTGGGCCTGCTGCGGCCGGAGCTCGTCCTGGTGCCCGTGGTGTGGTGGGTCGTCGGCTGGCGGGGCCCCCGCCCTACGGCCCGCGCTCTGGCGGCGTTCCTTGCGGCATTCCTCCTTCTGACGTCACCCTGGGCCCTGCGCAACGCCGTCCTCACGGGCAACCCGTTCTTCAGCATCCAGGCCCAGGCCGAGCATGTGAAGGACACGACCTCCTTCCCCGGCTACAGCGTCTACCGGGGCCTCGCGCCCCAGCCCCTCCTCACCACGCTGCGCGACGACCCGGTGCCGGTCCTGCGCAAGATCGCCCGGGGTGGGAAGTTCTTCTGGCGTGAGGGACGGCAGTTGGCGCCCTGGCCCCTGCTGATCATCCCCTTCGCCGGGGTCGTGCTCCTTCTGCGCAAGGGACGCCTGAGGTTCTCGCGGCGCCGACGTGGCGTGGAGTATGCGGAACCGTTGCCCGAGGACCTGACGGGCTGGGGGCTGATCGCAGGAACCCTCGTCCTGCTGGTAGGATTCTACGCGGCCTTCGACCACACGCTGCGCCATCTCGAGGTCCTGCTGCCCATCCTCCTTTGGGAAACCGGCCCCCTCCTTGCCGAGGTGCCGGCGCGGGGCCTGCCCGCCAGGCTCGGTCGCCTCGTGGGCCGCCCCTGGGTCGCGGCCGCGGTCGCCATGGCCTGCGCCACCGGCCTGGTGCTCCTCGCCCCCGCCCGCCCCACCGGCTGGAACGAAGCGGCCGCCGGAGCGGTCCGTGGCCAGACCCTGGTCCGGGATGAGACAGCCCGCCTGAAGGCGGCCCCCTTGGGGGTGGTGTTCGTGAAGACATCCGCCGCACCCTGGTTCGCCGACCGGCCCGCCGTCTGGGACCCCGACGACGAGGCCGTGCGCGAGGCGATCCGCGCCTACCTGGCTGCCGGACCGGCATCGCCGTGACCTCCTGGCTGCGCACATCCTCCGCTTTCGCCGACAGCGGTTATACCCACGGTTGGTCGACCATCACCGGCCCCGACTTCGGCGTCCCACCGGACACGGCCGACCACGGGCGCCGGGTCGCTCGCCTCGTCCGGGCGGTGGGCCTGACCGAGGCCGCCTGGGTGCGTCAGGTCCATGGCGGGACGGTGCTGCGGGCCGTGAAAGCCGGCTTCCTCGGCGAGGCGGACGCCCTCTGGACCGACCGACCCGGACTCGGCGTCGTCGGCCGCTCGGCGGATTGCCCCCTGATCCTCGTGGGCGGCGACGGTCCCCGCCCCCTGGGGGGTTTCGCCCACGCCTCCTGGCGGTCCACCGTCGCGGGGATCACCACCGGCCTCATGGCCGCCCTCGGGGGCGCGGGCCTGGACCCGGCCCACACGAGCGCCGTCATCTGCCCCTCCGCCGGCCCCTGCTGCTACGAGGTGGGCGACGAGGTCCGGGAGCAGGCGCAGGAACGCCTCGGCCAGTCGGTCGAGGCGTTCTTCGTGCGCCGCCATGGGCGGTGGATGTTCGATCTGTGGCAGGCCAACCGTGCCCAACTCGAGGCCGCGGGCGTGGCCCCCGGGCGCATCAACGTCAGCGGCGTCTGCACCATCTGCGGGACGGGCTACCCCAGCCATCGGCGCGACGGGGAGGCAGCCGGGCGCTTCGCCGCGGTCATCGGTCGGCGTTGACTCAGCGGTACAGCGCCTTCACCGCGCTCCAGCTGGTCTCCTGGGCCGGGACCGTCGGGCCGTCCAGGCAGTCCGGGTTGTTCACCGCCGCCGACCAGTACGGCACCTCGGTCTGGGAATCCCAACCCCACAGGTACTGCAGCGAGATGAAGTTCGAGGGCTCCAGGGTCGTGGCGTAGGCCGGCAGGTTGTCGACCCCGCTGGGGGAACTCGCCGGCCGCACCCGCAGGGCGATGGACCATTCCCACACGACGTCGATGGTGATCTCCATCAGCACGGTGGAAACGACCGCGGGCAGGGGCGTCCCGAAGGAAACGACGAACTCGGGCGCCGCGGCGTTATTGTCGGCGTCGCCCATGATCTGGAACCCCGCCAGGGCGCTGGGCAC